>SORT01000015.1 GCA_004402895.1 Fidelibacterota bacterium MT.SAG.3
TAATCTTGACTTAGATTTTCTTTCGGTATATTATATTCAAAGGTAATGAGGTTTATTGCGGCATACACTGATAGAGACTTTTTGACTAATGCGGCATTTTAATATGCTTAACAAATTTTATCCTGTTTACTCAGGATAAAATAACCCTGATTCTTTAATGAAGGAATCTGCATGATGCGACTACAGCAACTCTTTTTAATTTCCGAAAAAATAAGCAGATAATTCATGGAAATGTTTCGTTATACAGGCAAAGATATCAAAGGCAAGCTCATCCAAGGGACAGTCGAAGCGGACAATAAAAAGGCAGCTAAAAAGAGTATCGAAGAGATCGCTCGAAGAAGAAGGCTGAAAATCCAAAATATTCAACAGAAGGTCAACTTTATCTACCGTGCCCGGCGCGGCTCACAGGAAATCCAAACCGGGGAACAAAAAGCCTACAGCAAAGAAGAGCTTCAGGCTGCTCTTGAAAAGCTTGGTTTTAAAGTACTCAAGGTTCAAAAGAAATTTTTGGATTTCAAAGGAGGAGTTCCCTCCGCTGAAATAGCATCTTGGATCCGATTATGCGCTGACCTGCTTCATGAGAATTTGGCTTACGATGAAATATTAGACCTATTAGCAGAAGATACGACCAATAAAAGAATGCGTGAAGTAATTAAAGAGATAAGCAAAGACCTCAAGGAAGGTAAAGAGGGTTCGGAAGTCTTCGGAAAACACGAAGATGTTTTCGGAAAATTCCCCGCATTTATGTTAGCAGTTGCTTCAACAAGCGGTAATATGGCAGAAGTGTATGACAGTACTGCCAAATTTATGCAAAGAGACGAAGATTTCAAAAAATCTATGAAGAAAGCCTTAGTAACTCCCTTCATTACTCTTTTTGTTATAGGATTAGTTGTAGGATACTACGTGATGGTAATCTTTCCCGAAACAGCCGGTATCTTTCTTAAAATGGGGAAAACACTTCCTCCTATGACGAGGACCACTATGGATTTCAGCAATTTTCTTCAGGCGAATTGGATTATTATCCTTGCAGCCATTGTCATACCGGTTGTCGGTTTGGTGATGTATGTCCGCACTCCTAACGGGGCTTTAATGAAAGATAAGTACATTATAAGAATACCGGTTATCGGCGACCTCCTCCATAAAATGAGCATTGAAATATTTGCAAGAGTCTTTTATTCGCTCTATAGCGGGTCCGGTGAAAATATAGAGGTCATTAAAGTTGCGTCGCAAGCGTGCAGAAACAGATATATTGAAAAACAAATGATAGAGGTCGGCATTCCGCTTATGCTCGGCGAAGGAAAGGGCATAGTCGAGGCGATGGAAGCAACGGGGGTATTTACGAAAACCGCCTTATCCCGATTTCGCTCAGGTGCAGAATCAGGCGCCTTGAGATCCAACGCGTTACAGTTAGCAAACTATTACGAGACTGAAACCAGCTATAGAATGGAAAAGGTTGTGACTCTTATTGATCTGATGGTGACCATGACCATTATGATAGTTATGGTAGGACTGACAATCGTCTCTTCCGAAACGTCTGTTATGTAATTAAGAACGCTACCTTTTAAGCAGTTCCTGTTCTAACGCCACAACTTTTCTATTTGTTGCAATCAGCTTTCTTCTTAATATCTCCATAAGATTCATCATATAAAAATCAAAGATTTTTTGCCCATGTCTTGCAAAGAAATCTTTCAGTATTTCCCTCGAATAACGTAATAAACGAGCCGATTTCTCTACCTTGACAGAAGCGATCCTATAATGATTCCTGAAAAGGATCAATTCTCCGAATACATCACCTTTTTCAAGGGTAGCCATCTTTACTCCTTGACTGTAGATCGCTACTTCTCCCTCACAAAGAAGAAACATGTCCTTCCCGATCTGTCCCTCCTTCATTATATCATCATGAAGATCATATTGCTCGTCAAAACCCATAGCCAAAAATTTTTCTGCTATTTCAAGCGGGAAATGCGCCAACAGTAGAGGCGGTTTTGGGAAGTATATTAACGAACCGGTGTGCTGCGACCAGACGCTTATTGATTGGTCGCCCTTTTTTTCCTTTTCTGATTTTTCTTGTCCGTTTCCCGAGTTGTTTTTTGCCAAATTTTTTACCTCTATAAGTTTTTTGGTGTAAATCTTCCTTCCCATCGAGCTGAACCGTATGTCGTGTCAAATGGGATTATAGTCTCAACAGTAAAACTGATTCTGATTGACCGTACATTTGCCTCGAAAATAGTTACACTCCCAGAAATATCATGGTATGTTAAAGTCCAGCTTGTTATGCCGAGCGCAACATCGTAAGCTGTACCGTTGACCCTTCTGTATAGGTACCTGTCATTGGGATTCTCTGTTCCACTCGGTTCGGAAGTAGGTCCGAGATAAAAACTCACGCTGTCCACATTACCGTCATTATCTACATCTGCTAAAAAGTCTATGGTACTATCCGTCATATCTGTGATAGCAGCGATGCCCGACGGGACCAGATAGCCGATCTTTCTAAAGTCATACTCTAAAATGCTCACAATGTTAGTAACGTTCTGTTGGGCGTTGGTGCCGAGGTTATTAATTGTAGCAGTCTGCATTATATCGGCATTCAAGCTCAGTATGGAAAGCAGAAGCATACCTCCTATAATAAACGAACCCGCTAATTCTATATCCGGCATCTATTTATTCCCTTATGTATGAGTAAACATAACTTAGATTTAGATCATTTGACAGATAATCACTTGTAAGCGTCAGATTCATTCGTTTCATCGTTGAAAGTGTCGATGACAAGTTAACAAGGTCAGTTATAGATACATATCCTACTTCTGTGGTTATGGCGTAGGTCATCCCTGCAATTGTTGTACCTGTAATAGTAAGCCCGTTATAATCATCAACATCATCAAACATGCTCGAATCTGTTTCGCCGCCATCAGGACCGAGACTTGAAGCTGCAGTAAAATCACTCGGTATGGCGGCGGGGATTGATCCGACCGATGCTTCGTCAAATGCCTTTAATCCTACTTCGCTTATCGTTTCCTGAAGAATTGATATTCCGGTTATCTCAAATTCACTTTGGAGAACGCGCGTACTATTATCTAACAACGTATTATTTACTATCAAAGAGAATCTGCCGAATATGGCTAAAGCGCCTAAAACTAACATTAATTCTGCTCGACCCATAACTCTTTATCAATCCTCAACTGTTATTGCTGCAATTTCTTCCACAGAGGTAAGACCCTCCTCTATACGTGCTCTCCCGGAAGCTCGAAGAGTCAACATGCCATCCTTGACTGCTTGATCACTTATCGCTTTTTCGTTTATTTCCACGCCTGATTCTATAATTATCTCCCGGATCCTCGGCGTAAAATAAAGTGCTTCCATTATTGCCGCTCGTCCTTTATACCCGTTCCTGCACTCGCTGCATCCTACTGGCTTGTAAATAGTTATTTTTTCAAGTTCTTCCTTAGTAAATCCTATATTTAGAGCAAAATCATCGTCTTTCGGTTCTGTCGGCACCCTGCACACTTTGCATAATCTTCTCACAAGTCGTTGAGCCATTATTATATTGACCGAGTAAGCGATGAGGAAAGGTTCCACTCCCATTTTATAAAGCCTTGAAACGGCGCTCGGTGCATCATTCGTATGCAGAGTTGAGAACGTCAAATGCCCCGTATTTGCCAATTTAATTGCTATCTCGGCAGTCTTTTTATCTCTTATCTCACCAACGAGCACAATGTCAGGATCATGCCTAAGTATCGCCCTCATAGCAAGATCGAAGTCCATCTTATCGCTGATCTTCAACTGCCTCGCGCCCTTGATCAAATATTCAACAGGCTCTTCCACGGTCAACACACAGACTTCAGGTGTTATTACCGCATAAAGCGCGGCAATCAGCGTCGTACTCTTCCCGCTGCCGGTCGGACCTGTTACAATAATAATACCGGAAGGTTTGGCAATTGATTTTTCAAAATCCTCCATTGCTTTTGTTTGTAAACCAAGTAGTTTGAGATCGGAGATTACTTTTCTGTCATCAAGGATTCTGATTACAACACTTTCAAATTTTCGGTCAAATTCCTTTCCGACAATTGGAATGATCGAAACACGATATCTTATTAAATAATCATCTACTTTCCTTTGGATAAAGCCGTCTTGGGCAATATCTCTCTCGAACCTGTCGACATTCCTTGTTTTATCTTTAAATACCGCTGTAATCGCTTCAGGTTTGACCCCTTTCTGAGTGTGCCATAAGGCAAGTTTTCCATCTTGTCTGAAGACAAAATCGGTCGTAGTAGTAGAAGCTGGTATGATATGAATATCACTTACATCCTGTCTTACGGCTTCGATCAATACTCCCTCAACCAGCGCCGTAAGCGCACTTTGATTTATTTCTGCATCGAGCGCCGCTTCATCGACATCTTCTTCTTTAATTTCATGATCATCCTCATAATCGATCTCATCGAGTATTTCAAGAAATTCATTAATGCCGGAGAGAATTTTATTGATTAATTCTTCAACAGATTCTTGTTTTGTGTATGCGATTTCATAGTTGCGGTAATTCAATTGTTCCACAATGCCTTGTAGGCTTGGATCGGTAGGGTCTGCAGCTATGAGGGTAAGAAGCCCCTCACCGTTTTTACTGTCAAAATTAAGAGGTATCATTTTCGCGCGGATCATCGCAGTGCGTGTGTCATCCGAAAGGTTTTCGAGGAATCCCTGAATAAATTTTATCTGTTCTTCCGGTAAATCCTTTACCGAAACTTCAATTTCTTTTATGGCATAGAGAGAAGTAAGTGAATGAATGACTTCATGTCTGTCTACTCCAAGGTCCTGATACAGTACTTCACCCACTCTTCTTCGTGATGTCGGCGGTTCTTTAGATTGTATGTCTAATGCTTGTTGGAGCATCTCATCAGTTATAATACCCTGCTTGACAAGCACATCTCCGATACGTAGAGCCAAAGCCGGTTATCTCCTCTTCCACAAATTTATAATAAGTTTCTGATATGGGTCTGGATTTATTGAAGGCAGTCGAAGCATTTTACTCTCTGATAACTTATTGATGACAATGCTTTTATATGCATCGATACTTCTCTGTAGTTCATTTTCGTGGATTCACATTGGGCGGCTGCTACTGATAAATGCCGCCCGTGAATAGAATTATTTTACCTCATAAAACTTTAAATTAAATTATCTTTAAAATTTTATGGCATTGTTATCGTTGGAGTTCCCGAAACCCCATTCTGAGTCACTAGTGCAACTATTATAACACCTTCATTTGCTCCTGTTGCTGTAAGCGTAAAACTTGTTACTGCAGGCGCTGACAAAACGTAGGTTCCATTTGCATTTGATGAATCGGCTCCAAATACCACAACATCGGTTACAGCGGAAAAATCTCTCGCTCCACCGCCGAGTGCGGCGGGTTTACGCCAGTATGCTGCAGCTGAAGACGCAATATTATTGACATCTTGTAACAAAGCGTCACGTTCGGCATTAATGGCGCCGGTCGTGAACATGTTAATTCCCACCACAACCGCTACTCCAACTATGATAGTTCCAAGTACGATAAGCAGTAATTGCTGTTGTCCCATTTGTTAATCTCCTTATTAATCGGTTGAGACTATTATAGTGAATTGAAAATCATCTTTTGATTCCCAAGTAGCACACTATATCTCAATGTTAGTTGATTATAAGAGTCTCTGAGCTATAAGTCAAGGAATAATAATTCCTTTGCTTCCCTCAATTTCACTTATAATCTTCATTTTTACCTCGTAGAATTATTTTATTTACACTCAATATATAACATATTCGCTTGGAGTTTGTATCGTGAATCACATTTTCGTATCAGATGTATCATAGGTCACAACTTATGGGCTGACTTTAATTATATTTGATTTTGACTCGTTAACACTATATTATGTATAATAGTGTAGGATTGCGATTTTGGTTGTTCCGGTTATATATGGGGATATGCAGACGGTCAACCGCTATTAGGTGCTTCGGTCCGGTGCCTGTAATAAGTAGCAGAATAACAAATAAACAGGAGATTGCGCCATGAACCATAAATCTATACAAATTACAGCTGGATTTATCGCAAGTATAGTTCTGTCTGTCAATGTTGTTTTAGCACAGGACGACGAAATTGTATATACCAGATTATTTTCCAGCATCAATATCGCACAGTGGGAGATGTCAGGATTTGTAACTCCTGATACGTCGGATGACGCAGTATCATTCATATTTCCGTTTGACGAAAATGCGGCTCCGCACGGCGCTCCTGATACTGTGGTCCTTACAATTCGCGACTATATAGATTTAAGCAGATGTTCGACTGCATATGTTCGGTACCGTAAATCAAGTGATCGTCCGAATGCAGAATCGTGGCTGATAAGCGATATATATATATATGCCCGACACGATTTAAATCATAGTTGGGAAAGGGTTTTTGAAAATATCTCAAATCTCGCGGGTGAAGTAAAAGAATTGGAACTAAAATTCAAAATTGTGGTAAAAACCGATAAAGCTTACCCAAGCACCCTAACGTTGTACGATATAAGAGTTGAAGGAACATGCAGTTTATGATGTACCCGGTAATTTTGAAGAAAATAGTTAGTGAGAGTTTGATATATGGGTAGAGCCTCTTTAATAGCGGTATTGGGATTTATTGTGATTTTTGGGATGGTACGCCAAAATATCAATAAAACATCCGAGGCATCTTCTTTGAACTCGTCTATATTTACTGAGACCGTTCTCGCAAGGCATGTGACGAACATAGCGGTAAATTACATTATGTCTGTTCACTCAGAAACCGGTACAACTAACGTAAATTTTTCAAGGGATAACTTTCTTGACGGTTCGTACAACGCTTCCATAACCTCTCTCGGCTATGATGCTACACTTGATTTTGATACACTCCAGATATTAGTTACAGGCACTTATCAGGATGAATCACACACAACACGTGTCCAATTTATCAGTAAGAGTATCCTTATTCCGCGAATTACAGCTTCCGTTGCTGTCGAATCCGATTGCACACTCTTTAATTTCAACGGACAGCCTCAGATAATTGGAATCGATATGCTTATGGATGGCTCTGGTGAAAATCCCGACGGTACAAATTTAGCCGGGTTAACCCTATCAAATACTGATGATCTCATTCGGTTTTCAAACGTTTTCACCGATTCCCTATGGGTTCAAGGTGACCCTATTGTCGAAGTAAACACTGATACTCCGATTGTTAGCCTGGCTGATCTTATTGCATATTATGCCCAAATATGGGACATAGAATATCCGAATGGAGGATCTAATGACGCTGACTTGGGCAGCAAAGACAATCCGGTAATCGTTTACTCCAATGGAGATTTCCTCCTGCGGGGATCTTCTACCGGATATGGTGTTCTTGCCATCAACGGCTCATTCACAATGAGGGGAACTCCTACCTGGTACGGACTGATTCTCGCTTCGGGCGGAGATTCATTGCTTATAGACGCTACTCAGGGAACTCCGACAATTTACGGAGCCTTGCACATTGGAGCAACTGTGACCGCACTTGATCTGAGAGGCTCTGCAAACATCTTTTATAGCAGCGAAGCCATAGATATGGTGAGGAATGACATCACCAATAGACGTCTTGACAGACGCATGATCACTGAAAAGATCTGGTATGAATAATATTTTCATCACTGTTACTCGAATATTATTGTTAACCCTTTAACGGCTGCAACAGTCTAAAATATCTTGACTTATCCCTATATGCTGTATATAATATTCTATGATAAATAGATTGAATTTATAATTTCGTCGTTATGAAAAACAACATTTTAAACAACAAACTAAAGTGGTCACTGACCTTATTATTCCTTCTATTTCTTACTCTTCCGTTTGCCTGCGAAACAATTTTAAACGAAGCAACAATTACGGGTAAGGTGGTAAATGGTGAAACTACGCAACCTGTTGAAGGAGCGTTCATCAGGGCGATAGGCTTTTCCGAATCAGTCGAGACTGACTCTTTCGGGTCTTATACGCTTCTTCTCTCGATTGAGGACCCCGAAATCGACGCTGTTACTTTAGAAATCAGTAAGACAGGTTTCTTAGTCGACACATTGCAGAACATAGGTATTGAGCTCGGCGGTACGGTCAAAGCTCGTCCGTCGAATCTTATGCCTATCGCGAATCTTCTGCCCATAGATCCCGACGGCTCAAAAGCAATCGTAAAGGGTGTTGTAGTTGATAACGTATTTTTTGATCCAATCGAAGGGGTACAGATTAGGGCTATCGGACACAATGAAACAACACTATCCAACGAACTTGGGAACTTCTCGCTTAGCATGGTTATTAAAATTGACGAGAGTAATGTCGTAGATCTCATATTTTCTCAAGAAGACTTTGTTACGGATACTTTACTCAATGTAACATTGACTGTTGACAGCACAATAACTTTACCGAATAAAGAATTAATTCCGGCAAATCGAGCGGGTCCCCCTTCTAACGCTACTATTGTTAATGTTACTCGAACATCTATAAGTATTCAAGGTGTTGGTGGTGATGAAGAAACCTCTGAGCTCACATACCGTCTGCAAGACATAAATGGTATCACTTTGGACAGGTTTCGCCCGACCAATGTCACATTCTCCTTATTCGGTCCGGGAGGCGGGGAATTTATTTCTCCTTTAATGGCAACAACTGATGCGGATGGGTTGGTAAGAACGGCTCTGAACAGCGGCACAATAGCAGGTGTCGTCCAAATTATAGCATCCTTCGACCCGGGAACGGGTGTCATTAATTCGGCTCCAACACCCATTGCTATCCATGGAGGTCAACCCGATTCGGCTCACTTTACCATTATCTCCACCCTTAATATTGCAGGATTAGTAAGTATCAGGGAGGCGACTGTCACCGCCATTTTAGGAGATAAATTTTCTAACTTTGTTCGGCCGGGAACGGCTGTCCAATTCCAGACAAAATATGGTATAATAGAAGGTTCTGACGTTACCGATGAGAACGGACGGGTTACTGTAACTTTGATATCTTCTAATCCCCTGCCGCTTACTTCAGATAGCGGTTTCGTACCAATAACTGCGGAGACAAAGGACGAAAACGGAAACTCTATATTCGCTATTGATACTATGCTTTGGTCAGGACATACACAGGTTCAAATGGTAGGATTCTCTGGGTCGTTTAGCATTGTGGATGGCGGAGACGAAACGTTTACCGTTAGAGTCAGCGATATTGAACATAACAGACCTCTCGAGGGTGGCTCAACAATTGATATTTCCGCAACTGTAGGATCTGTAAGCGGCTCCACAATTGTGCCTGACACACAGGATAGAGGACCTGGCACCACTTTGTTCACATTTACCGTGCAAGATGATGATGTTGGCGACATTGATTCCTCACTTCCCTCTACTATTACCATTCTTGTTACAAGCCCGAATGGTAATGTTAAGTTAGAAATTTCGGGGACTATAGATTAGTTCAGAGCAGTGCTCAACGTCCGCTCTTCTTAAGAATATTTAATATTCCGAATTTCCCCCTTTGAAATGTTTTGGTTAACATTTCGATCGCTGCTGATTTGGTTAAACCATTTCTTAAATAGTTATCGAACTGTTCCTCAACCTTATGAATATCGTTCTTCAGCCAACGCCTGCCGCTTTTCTTAGGTCCCAACCCCTTGGGTTTACGTAGGGAACCGAGCAATTCGCCCGGTTTTATTTTATCCATACTCGCAATATGATAATTATATGCTATCTCACTCTTCTCGAATCCTGCTATCTTTCTACCTAATCCGATTGCGACCTTAACCGTACCGAATCCTCCGAGAAAGAAATCGCAAACTCTATCCCCTTCGTCACTGCTATATAAGATGATTTTTTTTAATAACTCCGCGGGTAACTGATTTTTATTCTTTACTTGACCCTTCTTAAAATCCCTTTTAATGCTCCAAACATCTTCTCTGTCACTGTAATTCATAGATTTTTTGTCGGGAAATAACTCGTCTGACCCGTATCTTATATACTTATTAAACGTTCTTTTTCCTCCCGGTTTCTCATAAAAAAGGATATGATAATGCGAGGAAATAAATTTTCTCTTTGTATAAACGCCGAAATTATATTTCCATATGATATGATTTACTTCTTCTAATGATGTATTCGCTAAGGCATTCAAAATATATCTCAAATTAGTGTATCCGGAGACTATATAAATGCTTCCTCCGGGACGTAACACTCTCTCCGCCTGCTCTATCCACTCTCGGCTGAATTCCTCATAATCTTCTTGCGCGACTTCGATATAACCATCCAATACATTATTTTCATCTCTATTATAATGCTTATGAAGAGATTGTCCCTCAATTCCATAAGGCGGATCGGTTAGAATCAGATCGATAGAATTATCTTCGAGATAAGTTTTTGCTCCCTCGATACAATCCGTATTATAAAGTGATTTAATCATTAAGACTCAGTTAATAAAATATTTACATTTTATGTATATTTTTAAAAAACATTATTCTCCCATGAGGACTTAGCTTATTTCGTCTATCTCCGATAATATAATTAAAACAAAGCTTTAGAATAGTAAAGATTTACTATGACAAAAATAATTAACGGGATGATATGTCTATATTAAAACAGATTATTCGCGGAATGGATCCTTCAATCCGTGGGAGAAACAGTTCAGAAACGTATTCCCATAATATTAATTTAACCAATCCGCAACGAAGTACTAATCTTCAGCAAATCGTCTCAACAGACATTAAAGCAAGCTCCGTAAACAACCTTATTGATTCTAATTTGAAAGAATTAGGCTCATTGATGATGTCGTCTGTCAGGCATAAAAACGTTTCCGGGCAAAAATTGGATACTGTTTTCCCATTTGAAAACGGCGCTGTTTCCGGCTCTTTAGTTCAGTCCAAATCGATGCGAGCAACACTCAATCAGCAGCTTGTTCTATTGGCGGCGGCAGTTTTCGAAGGGATTCATACTCTGCAAGCCAACAATTCCAATCAGGCTAACGAACTTTTCTTCGCAATTCCCTTTCCGCATTCAAGCGCCGATGCTCAAGCGTTTTGTCATTATTTTGAGGACCAAACTCCAGAAGGCGAAAATCAAATAAATATCAAGTTGACTCTCTCTCCCGAACCTATCGGAACAGTTGAAGTCTCGATACTGAAAACCGAAAAACGAATAGATGTCACGTTCAATTTGGAAAGGCAGCAATACCGGGAATTATTTTTGGAAAATATCGAGGAGTTTGGAGAAAAACTAAAAAGCATAGGTCATCAACTGATAAACATACATTGCTCTAAACTTATCAGAAAAGAAACCGAATAGCTGAGCCTGCCGGGACTTTATGCTTGAATTTGTATCTGTCTTAATCTAATATTCTACTGAAGATAAAAACTTGAATACCTGCCGGGCATCGGCAAATACTGAAACGTTGCTCTCGAAAGATAAATGAATTTAAGCAAATATCAAAACGAATCCGTCATAAGAAGGCTCCTCAACGAGAGCAAAACTATTGCCGTCTATGGCGCTTCGAATAAAATTTGGAGAACGAGTCACAATATCTGTAAATTTTTGCTTGAAGTAGGTTACGAGATGATTCCCGTAAACCCAAAATATGATGAAGTTTTAGGAGTCAAGTGTTATCCGACTTTATCTGATATTGAGACACAGATCGACATTGTGGATGTATTCCGGCATCCCTCCGAAGTAATTCCCATCGCGGAGGAAGCCGTTCAAATTGGCGCTAAATCGATATGGTTTCAAGAAAGTGTAATAAATGAAGCTGCCGCGGAAATAGCCAGTTCCTGTGGTTTGGATGTGATAATGGATAGGTGTATCTTAAAGGAATATAATTTTCTTATCAATTAAGCGAAATTCGCCAGGTCAATTACAGAAAGCATCGAACTGATCCTGTCGAGGTTGAAAGGTTTTCTGACATAATCATAGGCGCCTATGCTTAATGTTTTCTTTGCCATATCCTCGGTTGCATAGCCCGACATCATAATAACAGGAACATTCTCGTCATATTTTTTTATCATCTGCAGGATCTCGATTCCATCAAGTCCCGGCAGCATAATATCTAAAAATATTATATCCGGGATCAGTCTGTTAAGGTGATAAATAGTTTGCGCAACGCCGTCAGCTTCTATAATCTCATCGCACTTTGATTCGAGAAAAAGCGCTAAAGTCTTTCTTATATCTTCCTCGTCATCTACGACTAATATCTTTCCAAATGCCATATCTCTTCCTTCCCACCGTTGTTATTGATTTAATTTCCGAATTTCTCCATATCTTCCTCAGATACAGGCACGGCTACATAAAGAAATGGCGACTTGGACAGCTCCAATTCATTCTCCTCTTCATAGCTGTTTCCGTCTGAGTCATATAAAAGCAGTAGCTTCGGACGCATAGGATGCGAAGGTTCCAATCCTATCACCTTTCCGATTTGACCGTCATTGAGTCTTACAACAGAATCGATAGGAAAGATAGATATTTCGCGTACTAATGCTCTCAGTAATTTTACATCGAAATGAGTATCTTTTAAAGCAACGACCTTTTGCAGCGCCTCATAAGCGAGGTACTCATCTCTGTAATTCGAAGGATGTGAAACCGCTTCATACATATCAATGATCGAGATTATCTTTGCGTACTCATGTATCTCATCACCCGGAATACTATTTGGATAGCCAGTGCCGTTCATTCTCTCATGCTCTTGAAATGCAACAATAGGTAAAAAAGTGAACGCCGCTAAATCAGCGTGTGTTTGAACCGCTTTGGTCAAATATTCGCTGCCATGCTGTGGATGAAGTTTCAAAGTTGATATTTCTTCGGGGGATAGCTTTCTCTGGGCTTTCCTGATGTCCTCAGGTATAAGAAGCATTCCGATATCATGCAACAAAGCAGCAAGAGCTAATTCAATCAATTTTTTTGTCTCATATTTTAACCCGGTGGCGAGTTTGACGCAGTAAATAGTAACATTTATGGAGTGAACCGGAAAATCACCTCCATCTCTTTTGCTTATGGCGCGTATCTGGAGATAGTTTGAATTTCGCACGGAAGCGACAATCTTACTTGCATCGTTTATAATATTCGTAAAATTGTAATCACCTCCTTGAATTATAGCGGATTCCAACTCGATTAAATGTGAAATGGTAGATTGATGAATTTCTTTATGGTCAACCGCGGTATCTATTTCATATTCGTTAAACTGTTCGACTCCGCCGCTTGTAATAGGTTCCTGACTCTGTAAAGTTTCTTCTGCAACGGTCGCCGGCTCCACTGGAGTTACGACCGGTGTAGTAGTTTGAACGATATCAGCAGGCGCCATCGTAGTCTCCTGCGAACTGACCGGTGCAGCTGTAGGAATTACCGGAGGCTGCTGAACAGGATCTTCAATTTGTATAGGCTGCGCGGGAGGTTCTGCTGCCGAATCAGGCATCGGTGTCGGGGCTGGGGAGGGCGGTACAGGAGTTGCGACAACTTCAATTGGCGGAACGGGAGGTGGTTGCTCCAACGGAGCAACAGATTCGCCGCCAGCTATCGGCGTTGAAGCAGGCAAACTATCGGGTAGAACCTCCACCTTCTTGTTTTCTTTCTCATCAACGGGTGGCAAAGATTCAGGTAAAGAATTGCCGCCGAATATATCGTCTAACATATTAGCGTGATCTTTCTGCTGATCGAGATCCGGCATGGGATCGACCTGCTCCGGCTGCTTCTCTTGAACGCTGTTATCTGAAGATTCCTCGGTCAGGATTTCATCCTGTGGTATTATCTTCGTAGCATCTTCAACTTCAGCACTGGATTGAATAGCTTCAGGTCTGAGTGGATTTGAGGATGGGGGTTCCGAAGGCGACGAAGGATTCAACATTTCTTCGACTGAAGTATTTTCCGGTTCAGTGGGAGAGCTCACCTCTTCTTCCACCGGCTGTGCTGCTGCCTCATGCGGCGAATCGAATTCCTCTTCGACCGAAGTATTTTCCGGTTCAGTGGGAGAGCTCACCTCTTCTTCCACCGGTTGTGCTGCTGCCTCATGCGGCGAATCGAATTCCTCTTCGACAATTTCCTTTGTGGAATCGGAAACATTTAAACTGATCTCTACCGGTTCTCCTAAACCGATTTCGTCTTCCGGTATAGTATCAACTCCTGCCCCCTGACCGGAGCTTAATATTCCGTCCTCAAATATTTCTTTTTCTACCGCCGGTGATTTAGTTCCCGTTTGACTGACATCGCTGCGGGATAGCAGAGCCATCACACGACTTCGCAGTTCGGAAGGGTTTATCGGCAAGGTCACATAATCATCCGCGCCCGTTTCCATCCCCATAACTTTATCGGGACCTTCCTCACTATCACTGATAAGAAGAACCGGAACATCCCGCAGAGCCTCATCCTCCTTTATTTTCCTTGAAAGATTCAGGCCGTTCATCAAAGGCAGGTTTATTTCTGATATCACCAATGAGACAACATTCTTATTCAGATACTCTATCGCCGCTTCACCCGAACCCACCAATACCGTTTCAACGAAAATACTTTCTAAAGATTGTTCAATTGCGCTCGAAACTTGTGATGAGCCGATTACCGTCAATATTATCCTTTTCTCATCCTTCGTAGACGGATTGCTCTCAGGTTTCGATGGTTTATTCTTTGACGCCCGGAATAGATCTATCGAACGCATTTATTGGATTCTCTCTCTATGTTCCTAATAAATCTCAAATCGGTAAATCTGTTCTCCCTGTTTCAATCTGATTTATCGAGCCTATATTACCATGTTTATCAGTGCAGAATCAACTGTTTTTAATTTTCTACGCGCTCCAGTCATCAGAGCCAAGTCACATATGTTGTTGATTCTGCGGGGAACGCCGAATGATGCGTTGAATATAGTAGTAATGGCATCTTCATTGACTATATCGGCTTTCCCGCCTGCTGATTCAAGCCTATATAGAATATAGTTTTTTGTATCTTCTAAATTGAATGAGTGCAAATGATATTTTATACCGAGCCGTTGATCGAATTGCGGCATTGAACTTATCTTTTCTCTCAGTTCGGGTTGACCGACCAAGAGAATGGTAACAAGAAACTTGTCGTTTAATTGATGATTGAGAAGCAGACGAAGTTCTTCAAACACATTCTCACCTTTTATCAACTGAGCTTCGTCAATTAGGATTAAAACTTCTTTCCCTGCCTGAAATTTACCGAATAAAACTTCTTCTATCCGTCTCGATAGCTTTGCCCGGGATCGTTCTTCACTCTCTTCACCGAGTTGGTAAAGAATTTCTCTTAAAAGCTCGTCAGATTCCAGCTGTGGATTGTTCACTACCACCACCTCTCTGTCTTCCGTCATGGAATTATTTGCGAGGATCCGCAGTAGAGTAGTTTTGCCGCAGCCATATTCCCCGGTAAGCAGAGCTCCCCCCTTGTTTCCTTCCACGGCATAAATCATTCTATCGTAACATTCCCTATGCTCCTCGGAATAGTAGAAAATCTCCGGATCGGGTGTATTTTCGAACGGTTTTTTTAATAGTCCCCAGTGTTCAAGATACATAAAGTAAGCTCCCTTTGCTCTTTACGACCTTCCGCCTACGCCCCAATTAAATTTTGCGCGCAGGGTATCAAAATACGATTTATCCTTCCATTTGATGAGCCTGATATTGTTGTCCGCTCGTTCTATATAAATACTTTGTCCATTTTTTATCTTCACGCTCGTTTGTCCGTCAATTGACAACAGCATTTTACCGGAAGCGTTTTCAAGATTTATTTTAATTTTAGAATCAGGTTTAATAACCACCGCTCGCTGTGACAGGCTATGAGAAGACAGCGGAGTTACTATTATTGCCTCGTGCGGCGGTACGATGATCGGACCTCCCGCCGATAAAGAATATGCGGTTGACCCTGTAGGAGTGGCGATTATAATTCCGTCAGCGGAGTAGTGATTGAAAAATTTATCGTCCACGGTCACTGATATGCTGATCATTCGTGTAGAGCTGCCCCTTTCAATAACGATATCGTTCAATGCTCTGTAACTCACTTCCGGTTCATTTTCTAATTTAGCCTTCAGAACCATCCGTTCTTCCACAAGATAGTCACCGTCCTGAATAAGCTGAAGCCGGTCATATATCTCCTCAACCGCGACTTCCGCCAAAAACCCCAATCCGCCGAGATTAATTCCTGCGATAGGAACACGACTGTTACCTACCACTCTCGCCGCGCTCAGTATCGTGCCGTCGCCTCCCAGCGCTAAAACAATATCACATTTTGATGGGATCTTTTCTCTTTCAGCGTAGTCAATCTGTTTTAACAGATCGGTGGCTGCATCATAAATATCCTTTTCAACTACTACATTGTTGTCATATTTTTCCAGCCACGAGATCAACCCGGGTAGGATATCAAAAAGTTCTTTTTTATTGGTATTTGCTATGATGCCGTATTTCAATATCTTATCCGCTTTTCTACTCTTCTTTTTTAAGTCCTTCAACCTTTTCAGCCGCCTCTTTCAGAACCTCTTTACAAAACCGTGACAGTTTGACTCCCTCCTCAAAAAGCTGAATCGAATCTTCCAATTTTTTATCACCTTTTTCGAGTTTGTGGACGATCTCATTCAATCTTTCGAGTGCATCTTCGAAGGTGAGCTCAATTTTATTTTTATCAGAACTCATTTGATACCTCCCTTACCGTTGCCGTTAAGTTGCCGACATGCAATTTTACTTTTATTGCGTCATTTTCGCTGATCTGATTGGCATTTCTGATTATAGTATCATTCCGTTCCAAACTGACTATCGAATAACCTCTTTCTAATACAGATATAGGGTTTAATGAATCAAGCATTTTTCGTATTGAGTTAGCTTTAAGTTCGAATATATTCAGGAGATGATCTTCATTAAGTTTCATAACTTCAATCAGTGAGGATATTTTATTCTCTTCCTCCGTCAGCATTTTATTAAATTGCTCCCAACTGTATACAGTGTCGTACTCATCGAGAATCCGTTCAAAATCTCTCAGCTGATCGCTTATCAAATTGAAAATGGTTCTTTCCAATGAGCTGATATTTTCTAATAGGTCGTCATACCTCGGCGCAGCCAATTCTGCCGCTGCGGAAGGAGTAGGCGCCCGGAGATCTGCCACAAAATCGGAGATACTATAATCTGTTTCATGTCCAACCGCGCTTATTATCGGCAGCTCGGACGCGGCTATTGCTCTCGCGACCACCTCTTCATTGAATGCCCACAAGTCTTCTATTGAGCCGCCGCCCCTTCCTATAATCAATAGATCGACTTCTGCTCCGCTGTTGAACTTCTCTATCGC
This sequence comes from Fidelibacterota bacterium MT.SAG.3, assembly GCA_004402895.1. GTDB lineage: Bacteria > Fidelibacterota > SORT01 > SORT01 > SORT01 > SORT01. The sequence continues at coordinate 17,274 of SORT01000015.1, forward strand.
GTTAACGATCTCTTCTGCCGCTCCTTCTCCCTGAACTCTTGCCGATTCCAGTATCACTTTCACATGCGGAGCTCGACGGTTCAACACATTTATTATATCCGATATCACAGCGCCTTTTGCTGATGTCACCACGCCGATTCTAAAAGGGTACCGGGGAATTTCCTTCTTACGATCATCATCAAACAAACCCTCTTCGGATAACTTTTTCTTTAGCCGTTCGAATTCCTGGTAAAGATCGCCGATTCCCAACGGCTGCAGCTGTGAGGCGATCATCTGGTATTTTCCGGACTTTTCGTAAACCGTTATTTTGCCTAAGGCGCGGACTTTCATCCCGTCTTCAGGCTTGAAGAGTAACGACAGCGCACTCTGCTTCCACATTACAGTCGGCAGCAGTGAAGAACTGTCTTTCAGATTGAAGTATAAATGCCCGGATGCGGCTCTCATCCAGGATGACAGCTCTCCCTCCACCCATATTGGAGGGATGTTCATTTCTAAAACGGATTTGATTAAGGTTGTTGCATCTGAAACGGAGTATATCTTGTTTTCATTAATCATTCAGGAAGAACAGGCTTACCGGCTAATTCCCAGGCGCTGACCCAATATCTGCCGAGATCGTAAGATGCTGAATTCATCTGGCTCCATCCCATTTCACCCAGATCTGAATAAAGAATCGCCAAATAATCGGGGATCCCTTTGGCTCTCCAATCGTTGAGAGAATCAATCTGCCCGCTCGTCAATATTTTTCTTGCCTTTGTTTCGGATTCTAAGATCGGAAGGACGAGCTTGTAGCTTCTCATTACGATATCGAAGGCATGTCTGAGGGGTTCTTCTATGGAGGCTGCCTCCTTGAGTTGAGGTTCATAGGAATCCATATAGGAGTTCACCATTCTATTTTCAAACTGCTTATGAACGCCGTAATTGTTCGTATATTGACCGTTATAATTTTCAACCGAGTGGAGCGGACTGTAAGAATCTCCAACATAATGCCCCAATGCAGCAGCGGTCATGCGAATCTTCTCCCTCTTTCCTGACTTCATATCCTCAGCCAGCTTAAGTGTATATTCAGCAATTCGCCAGGGAAGCGTTCCCCTCGAGTTCACAGTTTCAGCGCCGAATATTTTTACCGCTTCATCGTAATCCCTCGGCAGTTCTTTAAACGGATAGGTCCCGTACATATCCAAATCGATAAAATGACGTGGCAGTTCGCTCTTATCATCACGCTTCCACCTATCGGGATCTACGGAATGCTCTGAAATGAAATTCCGTTCGCTTTCGAAAAACTTTTTCATTCCTGCTGGAAGAGTATCTACCGCATCGGAATTTATCCTCATATGCGCAGTGAATCCCCATCCTTGAGTTGAATCGACCGGAGTGAAAACTATTGTAAGAACAATTATTACCAATAATCGTATAATCAATTTCATTCCTACTTTTAAGATGAATTTAGAGTTTCATGAAATTTAATGCAGAGTCTCTCTGATTATCCTAAACTCTTATAATTAATTCTTAACGAATCTTTTTCTTGTGCCGATTCATACGCAAACGTTTTTTACGTTTATGCGTATTTATCTTTTTTCTCTTTCTCTTTTTACCGCATGGCATAAATTAGTTTCGGCTCCTTTTATTTTATCGGTTATTTAACTTTCTTTGATCAAGCTTTTTGTTATGAGCTCTTTTAATATTTTTGATGCTTTAAATGTTGGAACGTACCGTTCCGGAAGGTATACGACCTCTCCCGTTCCTGGATTTCTTGCCTTTTTCGGCATTCTCTTTTTTACGCTGAAGCTGCCGAACCCTCTAAACTCAACCCTTTCGCCTTCCTTTAAAGAATTTTTTATCGTACTTAAAAATCCATCTATAACAGCTTCAGTTTCTACCTTTGTCAATCCCGTCGCTTCGGCTACTATGTCTACGATATCCGCTTTAGTCACTTAATTTCTCCCGGCTAAAAATTTACGCTTAGTTTATATTCAGGCAGTCCAATGGGTTCAAGATACCTGAGTACGTTTTGAATATCCCCGAACAGCAAATCGAAAATGGAGGGTTGTTTTCTTCTTTCTTTTATCAGGATCGGCTTACCGGACATACCCGCAAGTTCAACTACATATTTCAAAGCATCTTCATAGGTGCCGAGAGTGTCTATTAAACCGAGCTCTTTTGCTTGTGAGCCGGTGTATAACCTGCCATCTGCAACTGCTCGAACTCTCTCTTCCGGAATATTTCTCTCTACCGATACAGCCTCCACGAACTGGTCATAAAGATCATCAACTACATTTTGAAAAATTGCTCTATCATCCGGCATCAGTTCTCTATAAGGCGAGCCGCTGTCTTTATGCGGTCCGCTCGTGATATTCACATAACTCAGTCCGAGCTTGTTCATCAATCCAGTGTAGTTTGGAAGCCCGACTATTACCCCGATCGAACCTGTTACGGTTGCCGGATTGGACATGATCTTAGTGGCTGCGATCGCGACGTAATATCCACCGCTGGCTGCCACGGAGCCTAACGATGCAAGGATCGGCATCCCCGAGTTTCTGATCTTACGAACTTCTTCAAAGATCTCCTGCGAAGCGGAAACTCCGCCCCCGGGACTTGATATCCTGAATAGAATTGCATCTATGTCATCGTCTTCGGCGTACTTCTTAAATTGACGGATAATCGGTTTTGAATCATAGATAGGTCCTATCAGTTCAACAACAGCTATCCTTGGGCCATCTGCTGATATGCTCAGTTTGCCGTTCGTCATAAGATTATATGAAATAACCAGAAGCAGGACGAACAGGAAAAATACCGAGGCAATTATTGAAAGTGTTAATATGTTACTTTGTTTAGCCATAAAATCTTATTTTTGGAATATTTTCAGTCTGTCACCCGGTTTTATCGGTTGGTCATCAGCCCATGGATTCCACGAAAGCATGTCGGTTATTGTAACACCGTTCTTCCGTGCAATATTCCAAATCGTATCTCCTCTTTTAACCGTATGCACCTTCATTGTGAGACCTGCTCCGATATTATCCATCTCTACCACTTTCATGGTCCAAATATCAAGAATTTCTCCTTCACTAATATCGTTTTTCTTTAGTGAGTTCCAAAGCTTTATTTCATCTTTTTTAACATCGAATTTACTTTCCAATGAGCTGAGAGATTCTCCATTGCGAACACTGTAACGCATAAGAAAAAGGCTCGGATCAGCCACAGAAAATTTTGGTTGTGACAGCTTCAGATAATTCGGAATATATACCTTAATGACCTCCCCGGCGTAAATTGGTTTACCGTATCGCAGCCCGTTCCATTTTCGCAGCTTGAGAGCCGTCGTGTTGAAATACTCGGCGATATGACCGAGTGTATCTCCTTTTCTGACCTTATATTTAATGGCGTAAGAATTAGGAGGGTTCTCGGAAGGACTTTCAACTCTTTTAGACTTTGTAAGGTTCAGAACTTTGCCATTAGTCGGTATCAGCAGTGTACTCCCCGCCCTGATCGAGTTCCTGTTGCGAATTGAATTCAGGCTAATTATCTGATTCAAAGATACGCCGTATTTTGTTGCTATTGCCGAAAGAGCTTCTCCTCGTCTTACTTTATGTTTAATAGTACCCGTTCTCTCCGATTCAGGAAGTTCGGCAAAATTTTTATTGAAAAGTTCAGCGGTCCCGTAAGGGATCAGAAGCTTATACCCTTTTGATGTAGGAGGTGTGGATTTTCGCCTCAGTTCCGGATTTAATCTGATGAGCTCGCTGATGTTGACACCGGCGGCTTTTGAGAGGACGCTTAGATTGATGCTCCCTCCGATCTTGACTTCATCATATGAAAGAGGAGACTCGGGAGTCACGTCAAATCCGAATGCTGCCGCATTTTCACCAATAATGGTAGCGGCTATGAATGAAGGCACATAATTCCTTGTTTCACGCGGAAGAGTGGTAAGCTCCCAATAATTATCTGTATTATTCCGTTTCATTGCTCTTTTGACCCGCTGAGAGCCTGAGTTATATGCAGCCATGGCGAGGTACCAGTCTCCGAATTCAGCGTACAGGTCTTTAAGATATTTTGCAGCCGCACGGGTAGATTTTTCCGGGTCTCTGCGCTCGTCCACCCACCAGTCTCTCCTTAACCCATACATCCTGCCAGTTCCATAGATGAATTGCCAAGGTCCTGCCGCATGCGCCCATGAATACGCTCTCGGAGAGAAACCGCTCTCCACCATCGCTAAATAGACTAATTCCTTGGGCAGGTCATTTGATTCAAGGATCGCTTCGAACATCTCCAGATAAGTCCCTTTCCTCTTCAACCATAACTCAAATGATTCTGAGGCATCCGTTTGGAAAAATCGAATTATCCTCATAACATTGGCATTCACTTCAAGCGGTATATCCGTTCCAAGGTCATTCGCGTAATCCTGTAAAACCTTTATCGCCAAACTTGAGCTGTCATCCATAGCGTCAAAGAGTTCAAGCTTCTCCATGAGACTTATATCCGATGCGTCTCCGTATTTGAGCCTGAGCCTTCGCAGCGAGAGTGTATAATCTTTAGACACTTTATTCGCCGTTGCCTGAAATTCCTTCTCGAAAGTCTTTGTGGTCTTGCTTGTGAGCTGAATATCCTCAAGTACCGATATTGCAAGCTCATATTCTTCACGCATTCGAGACGTATCTGAGATCTCTTCCGATATCAACGCTTGAGCATAATGGATCTTCGCATCCCTTAACGCTTCCCAGTCATCTACCTCAAGCGTTGTGGCGGCAATTTCAAATTTTCCGGCGTTCTCCTGAGGAGCGGTTGAACACCCCAAACTAAAAATAACGAGTAGCGCCGGCGCAAACTTCTTTATTATCATATGTTTATACGTCCCTCTTTAACAAACTGGTTGAAAGATATGGTCGAACCTTCTTTAAGTCAAACTCTTTTTGGATTTTAGCTCTCCTATAACTCTACCGAAAGCATGGGAGAGTCAATCTCCTGATTTGATCTTATCAATCAATGAGCTCGTCGAAAAGCCTTCTTTAAAAGGAATCAGCTCAACTTTGCCGCCGTAGGATTCCACGATATCCTTTCCTACTACCTCATCCGCTGAATAGTCAGCGCCCTTAACCAACAGATCGGGTCTGACCAAGCTGATCATATTTATCGGAGTCCCTTCGGAAAACAGGGTGACATAATCTACACACTCCAATCCTGCCAAGAGTGCGGCTCTATCTTCTTCACCATTGAAGGGCCGATCGGGTCCTTTGATCGCTTTTGCCGATTCATCCGTGTTTACGCCCACTATAAGGATATCTCCCAATTTCTTGCTCCTTTTCAGATAATCAAGATGACCCGCATGTAGGATATCGAACACCCCGTTCGTAAAAACGATTTTTAATCCTTCACTTCTGCTCTCTTCTAAAAGCCGGCTCAATTCTTCGCTCTCTATAACTCTACCCAATCGATTGAATCCTGCTGCTGATAGAGAGAGGACAGTTACTTACCTCAGCTTTTGAACACCACCGTTCATAGAGCTGCAGCATCCCTTGCTGGACAATCGCCGAACTCGAAAACATCATATGCTCCGGAGAACAGGGCAGAGCGAATCTTCTGACATGTTTCAAAACGGAATTGTCCTCTTCCGGAGGGTACAAAAAGAGTATTCTGTCAACTTTGGCTGCCATCAGTCTGTCTTGTTCTTCTTCCAGTTTTTACTCAACAGCCGCATTCTGCTGTCGGTAACGCCCGTTTCGAGTAGCCCCGAAAGACCGAACATCAGTGATTCGAGTTGAATGCCTGTATCATTGTCGCTGGAAACCTCTCTGATGATTTTTCGTATTTTGGAGAGACGTAATAAACTGCTGAAACAGCTGAATTGCGAGGTGTTCTTGGAGTATCCGAGAGCTCTGGCAAACCCGCGATAAAAAAGCTCGCCGTAACTGTTTCCCGATTCCAATTGCAACTTGAACTTTTTGCGCTTCTGATTCAGCCGTTCACGGCCTAATCTAACTAATAAAAGATAGATCTCTCCCGGATTCAGTTCCGACATTTCATGATAACAACCATCCTCCCAAGGCCACTTGGGTTTTCTGTTTATCCTTGCATCCCAATCGGCCGATAGAGGCAGATAGACTATAGGGATCTCCTTATCATCTTTACTCAATGTGACGTCATCAGCTGATTTGAATGCTACAACATGCAATATGACATTTGTATATGCTCCGTCAGAGTGATGATGATGGTCATACCAGGAACGTGCGTTAAGATGTATTTCTATATCACCCTTAATGGCAACACCCCCGATCAACAACAACGCATTTTGAAAATCCGGACCCAAATCTCTGTTTGGAACACCCGGTTCGATAACGACTACCTTATCTCCGGAGTTGGTTGTGAGTTTTCCGGATAATCTCTTTCCATACCTGAACCATCTTAATGCTAAATCGTTCTCTTTGAGCCTCTCCCCTATATATTTTCTATTTACCTCGGAAATAAATTTTGATGAAGTTACTCTATTGCTATATTGCATCTTCCTCCACCAAGTTCTTTATCACCTCATCTCGGATGGTGGAAACCAACTGATGCCTGGCAGAAATATCCTTTCCTTCTGTGGAGATCGGTTTTCCTATCGTCATTTTTATTTTTCCAGACTTGACCAGATAGACTCCCTTAGCCGCAAGAGACGCGCTACCGGATATAGATACCGGCACGATCGGAATCCCCATCGATAAAGCCAATATCACCCCTCCCTTCTTGAACCTTCCCACTTCGCCGTTCAGACTCCTTGTGCCTTCTGCAAAAACAAGAGCTGAATATCCCCGTTTCTTCAGTACGATAGCCGCTTCTTTAAGACTCTTCACAGCCGATTCCAAGTTTCCGCGGTCGATCTTGATATGCCCCGCGCTGAGAAGAGCCGGACCGAACAGCGGGATTTTGAATAGTTCTTTTTTTGCGAGAAATCTCAACTGAAAGGGTAATCCGAGACAAACGGTCGGTATGTCCAAGAGGCTTGCGTGATTTGAGATAAAAATATAGCTTTCTCCCTGTGTTATATTTTCGAGACCGTTTACTTCTATTTTTACGCCTGCCAGTTTCAGAAGAAACCACGCCCACTTACTCATTATGAATTGCACACTCTTTCCCTGACGGTCGAACAACATTATTATCATACTGATGACGCTTGTTACTGCCGTTCCCAAACTTCCAAAAACTAATGCCAAAATAGAACGGATCATCCCTTTATCCACTATCGTTCTTAATAACTGACTCGCCGAAGTATGGTATCAAGGCCTCCGGGAGGTGAATAGTGCCCTCTTCCGTCTGATGAGTTTCCAACAACGCAACCATTAATCGTGAAGTTGCGAGACCACTCCCGTTAAGTGTGTGAACAAAATCAATCTTTCCATCGCTCTTTCTGTATCGGATATTTCCACGTCTCGCTTGAAATGCTTCAAAATTACTGCAGGAGGAGACTTCAAGATATTTCTCTTCTCCCGGAGCCCATACTTCAATATCGTAACATTTTGCCGCGGCAAATGAAAGGTCGCCCGTCGAAAGCTCGACAACTCTATAATGAAGTTCGAGCCTCTTTAGAATTTCTTCCGCATTGGAAACTATCTTTTCTAATTCTTCGTAGGAATTTTCGGGCTCACAAAATTTTACTAGCTCCACCTTATTGAACTGATGCACACGCAGAAAACCATGTGTATCCTTTCCGTATGACCCTGCTTCTCTTCTAAAACAAGCGGAATATGCCGCATAACAGATCGGCAGCTCCTCAGCCGAGAGAATCTCATCACGGTGAATATTCGTGACAGGCACCTCGGCGGTAGGTATGAGAAAAAGGTCTTCTAAGGATGTCTTATACATATCTTCTTCAAATTTAGGCAATTGCCCTGTAGTGAGGGCGCTCTCCCTGTTTACCAAGAATGGCGGAAATACCTCCTTGTATCCGTTTTCAGTAGTTTGGATATCTAACATGAAGTTGATCAAACTTCGCTCTAATTTCGCTCCACTGCCCATATACAGCGGGAAACCTGATCCGGAGAGCTTGGATGCTCTTTTGAAATCGAGCAGACCCAAAGCTTCGCCTAATTCAAGATGGTCTTTCAGCTCAAACTCGTATTTCGGTTTTTCCATCCATTCCCGCACAAATTTATTATCAGACGAGTCCTTCCCTTTAGGCACCGACTCATGTGGAATGTTCGGAATCCGTAACATCTCTTCATTCAGATGAGATTCTGTTTCACGCAACGACACTTCGACAGCTTTGATTTTTTGGGAGAGTTCCCTCATCTCCGTGATCTTATCCTCCGTATCCTCCCCGTTCTTCTTTGAGATGCTGATCTCTTCGGAAACTTTGTTACGGAGTGCGCGAAGAGATTCAACTTCTTCTAAAATTCTTCGTCTTCGACGGTCATATTCAACTATACTCCCAATGTCCGTCTTGTCGCCTTTAAGAGAAATGGACTCGGTTATGAAAGATGGGTTATCTCTTATTATCTTCAGATCAAGCATACATTAGGAATATAATCCATTTTCCACTAAAAATAAAGTACTCACTCACTTCTAATTTCAATGATATATTCTTCAATTCTGATCAAAAATCTAATTTGTATGACAAGTATGCTACGCTGTTTATCCGGTCATCTCCTTCGATCCTGTTAAAATTCTTCCAATCCAAAGTTCCTATTTCGATCTGAAAAAATTGATCTTTTGCAAATTCAAGCGTGTATTTTAATGAATAACTGTATCTCCGTTCCACAGTTCCCGAAAGGAACTCCTTTGCATCGAATAATTCTTCACTCTCGGGATATGAAATATTCTCATCCAAACCCCCTCTTCTCAGCATCGACCATGACAGCGTGACCGAGCTTCGCCAGTTTGGTCTGTTCACATACGAAACAAGAATTTCATCTGAATCCGAACCGCTCCACTGTCCGATTATCCTGTTGTAATTTAAGTATTTAATACCATCGAGTATGTGGGTATAGACGTACGGCTCGACTCTTGTATACTCCATCAGTAAGGAGGAATTGGAAAGATTCAACGGTTTTGTTAATTGGAGCCCTGCAAGGATCGCCCACTTATTGCCCCAATGGGTAAGAGGATTCTTGGTTAATTTATAATCGTCTATAAATAATTCCGCATATACTCTGCCGCTCTCTATGCCATTGTATTCAACGTCAAAATTTAATCCGTTATTATCTCTGTTTCCGAGATGATGCTCAGCGATATGAAACGGCATTAGAGGCAGTGAATAAAGAATTTCAAACTTCGCCCTGTCATATATTACCGTCTCCCCTCCTCCTAATCTCAATCCTTCAAAGGGAATGAAATCGATCCTGTGGGCTGCTATTTTCTTGTTCCCGCTCGTTCCCCGGATATCGCCGATAAAACCGGAATAGCTCAACTTGCTGTATCGCACATCCAATCGTATCACATCCATCGGAGGATTTGTAGATGATAGAGTCACTCCGCTTCTGCTTCCCGGACCCCACCTTATCTTTTGCCGTCCTACCGTCAGATCAAGCCAAGGCAGACCGTATTTCAGGTAAGTGATGGCATCGTCTCTGTATAAAAACCCGTCGTATGCAACCGCAGGCAGACCTCTCGAAGGATCGGAGTTTGTCAGCGCCGGTTCCCCTCCGCTCACTTTTGTATTGATGAATTCAAGATAAAAATGCAGACTTTCCGCTAAGTGACCTCTTACTCTTCCACCTAATGTCGTTCTTGAAATATTATCTTCAACTCCATCTTCATCCAATACGCCGAAGTCATTTTCCTGCATGAAAATCGCGTCAACGGCAAACCAGGAATCCTCTTCCGACCAAGTGAACAGATGCCTCTCTCTAAATTCGGCGTCAATTTCATCATCCCTGTTTTTCGGATCCGAAAGCAGGTCACCCTTCAAACGATCAAGAATTCGGGACTCCGTCGGCGTCAGAAGGTCGGGATCTGCGGAATATTTTTTCTCAGCTTGCAACAGCAATTCCCCGAAACGGCTCCGCGTCAATGGCTTTACGCTGTTGAAATATCCGTTCATCATTCCCCTGCTGGATAAAATATCAAGAAAATCATAGCCCCAATAATCTGGATCAACATCTGTCGATTGTGCTCTTCCGGTTCCAAGAGCGAACAGCAATGTGATAATTGTCAGAGAAATTTTAATCAGAGTCATATTAAGGAGATCTGAAATGACCTTTCCCGCTGATCATCACCTTTATTGTCGAAAGAATGATCTTAAAATCCATTCTCAACGACATATTCTCGATATAAAACAGATCGTATCTCAGCTTTCGTTTTACATCGTCAAGTGATTCGTCATACTTATGTTTGATCTGCGCCCAGCCTGTGATCCCCGGTCTGATTCTTAATCGTTTCGTATAAAGCGGCATCTCTTTCTTTAATTGATCAACAAAATACTGCCGCTCCGGTCTTGGTCCCACTAAACTCATATCACCCATGAGCACATTTATGAATTGCGGAATTTCGTCGATTCTACTTGTTCGAAGAAACTTCCCTATTCTTGTCACTCTCGGATCATCCTCTGTAGCCCACACAGGACCTGTTTTACTTTCTGCATCACTGCTCATCGATCTGAATTTAAAAATGTTGAAGCGCTTACCCTCTTTCCCAACACGTTCCTGCCGATAAAGTATCTTTCCCTTTGAATCTATTTTGATCAGAATACCGATGAGCAGCCAAAAAGGTATAAAAACTCCTATTACCCCTATCGAGATCAGAATATCTATAAGTCTTTTGAACGACACCTCCCATGCGGGCATGAACTCCGGCAGAATATCTATCAGCGGTAATCCGTATATCTGATTTGTGCGTGCCTGACCGCTGATAATATCGTACATATCAGGACTTATCTTTATTCCGACAGATTCACCGTTAACATAATTTATCACGTCTAACAATCGCTTATGATCGTTTGAAGACAATGCCAAGATCACTTCTTTGATATCATATTCTTTTATTATTTTAGGAAGTTCGGTAATCTCTCCAATCACTTCTGAGCCTTGGTCGGTTTCCCCTATATCTTCCGCCCTCGTGGATACGAATCCGACTACAGAATAACCTAATCCCGGAAATGATTTGATCCTCTTATTCAATGCTTTTGAGCGTTCGTTCCATCCTACCAGTATTGAAGGATATAACTCCCTGCCATCCATAAAACGCTTTCTTTGAACGGTACGGAAGAACAATCTCCCGCCTCCGACAATAACAATCATTCCGAGCCAATATGTTATTACTAAGATTTTCCCCGGTGAGATAATATTATCTAACTGTAAAGTTAAAAGTATCAACAGCAGGGATCCTACTGAAACGATCTTAATTACGCTCAACGTTTCATCAATCCGTGATGCAGGAGATTTAATCGAATAGAGTCCGGAAAACCAGAAAAAGAGTATCCAGCCCAACGACACTATCAGGGCAGGAAATGGAATATCCGCAATGAAAAGGGGTACCGGATTGTCGACTATACCTGTCTTGAACTTGAACATGTAAAAAAGAAACATCGCGATAAATGTGGTGATAAAATCGATCAGCACTAATAATATCGTCTCGTTTTTTCTAAGATTCATCTAAGTCTGTTATTCTTGTTCGATCATTTAGCTTTTCTTGCGAGAGCTCATTCTTATAACGTTATAAGTCCGACTGCACTGGCTGCTAATATGATTGATGTAATCGAGAACATAACGTCGAAATATTCTCGATATGATCTTGTCCATTTCCTCGAAATATATACTGTATCGCCTCTCCTAACATTGATTTCGGAGCTTGTCTTTATTGATTTACCATTTCTAATTATTTTGACGGAACCCACGTTACCGTTTGAGGTTACTCCTCCGGCATATCCTACATAATCATTTGCGGTCAGATCCGGCATGAACGGATAGGGACCGGGATTGGATACTTCGCCTATAACAAAGACCATTTGACTTAATATTGGTATTATAATCCGGTCACCTGACTCCGGATAAAAATTATTCATATCACCGATACTTCTTCCGACCGGAAATATCACTTCTTCGTCGCCGTTTTGTCTTGTTACATAAATTTCGTTTGCGTTAGATAATCGAGAAAAAACTCCCGTGCGCATGAGAAGCGAGGAAAGGTTTTCTGCCTCTTTTAAGTTAAATGAACCTGAACGGTCATCATAAGTCTCTATTGTCACGATATTACCCGACCAATCAAGTGTCAGCACATGAACAACATCCCCGTTTTTCAATAGATAGTTATTTGTGAGATCACCTTCAAAAACGTATTTAAGGTAATCAAAATTTCTCTTTGTACCATCTTTCGAGGTTATCAATATATTCGATCCGTCGGTGAACCCTCTTAATCCGCCTGCCACCTCAATAGCATCTGAAATTCTGTCCACTCCTCTGACGGGATAAGTACCCGGTTGAACCACATTTCCTGTTACATAAATTCTGAACATCCTTAATTGAGTCAGGGTTACTGAAATATCTACTCCAACGTATACGATCTTGCATTTTTCGAGTATTATATTTCTTACTTCATCCAAAAAACTTTCGCCCACAAACACCGATCCTATTGTAGGTAGCTCGAGAAAACCCTCCGGAGAAACTATCGCTTCAAATTGCCGATCTACTTTTCCCCAAATATAGACGGAGAAAAGGTCACCCGGTCCTACCATATATTCACTCGGGTCAACATTACCGTCCAGCGTTTGCTTTAGCAGATGTTCCATCCGTTCGTCAATTATCCGCGCTCTTTCAGCCTTGATTTTTTCTTGTTCCTTTGCTCTTTCTTCAAGCACTCTCTCCATCTCGGTTATAATTCTTTTCTGAGCATATAAGACCCTGCTATTTTGAGTTCCGATCATTATCATTCCTACAAGAAAAATCACACGGAACGCGGTTAAAGTTATATTCACCCTGATTAATTCCTTAATTTATTTAATTTAATTCGATTAAAATTTAAATTGACCTGAATATATTACCTTTGTAAATAAACGCTCAAACGGTGTGTAAGTTCCCCTGCTCAGAGCTCTATTCCGTAGTTATTCTTATAGTATTCGAGGTATTCACCGGATTTTAGGGGTTCCCACCAGCTTCGATTATCGATGTACCAATTTACTGTTTTTTCCATCCCGGTTTTGAAATCAATCGCCGGATCCCAACCAAGAGCGGAGAGTTTAGCGGTATCAAGAGCATATCGCCGGTCGTGTCCCGGTCTGTCATCGACGAATTTTATCAGCTCCTTACTTTTTCCGGTCAATTCCAAAATTCTGTCGGTAATCATGATGTTCGTTAATTCGTTCCCTCCACCGATATTGTAAACTTCCCCGGGAACTCCGTTTGAGATAATAAAATCAATAGCTGAACAATGATCATCGGCGTATAACCAATCCCTGACATTCAGTCCGTCGCCGTACAACGGAAGCTGTTTATTATCTATGGCGTTTGTGATGAACAAGGGAATGAGTTTTTCAGGGTATTGGTGCGAACCATAGTTGTTTGAAGCACGACTGATGATCACCGGAAGGTCATATGTCTTAAAATACGAATAAGCAAGTCTGTCAGCACCCGTTTTACTGGCTGAATATGGACTGCTTGGCATCATTGGGTCTGTTTCTCTGAACGGCTCTCCAAGCGTGCTTCCATAAACTTCATCTGTGCTTATCTGAATGAATCGCTCGACATCGCTCTTTTTAGCTTCCTCGAGAAGAACGAATGCTCCGAATACGTCTGTTTGTATAAAATCTTCCGGCGCTCCGATAGAGCGATCCACATGACTTTCTGCGGCAAAATTCACAACAATATCCGGCTTATGCTCTCTGAAAATCTCAGCCATCTTCTTCTTGTCACAAATATCGTCATGATAGAACCTATACCTATCATCATCCGAAACATCTTTTAAGTTTTCCTGATTACCCGCATAAGTGAGCTTATCGACATTTATCAGGCTAACGTCATTATACTTGCCGAGAATGTGATGCACGAATCTACTTCCTATGAATCCTGATCCCCCTGTAACTAAATATCTCTTCATACTTCTACCGCATTAATCTCATCCTTTAAGAGAGGTCTACCTACGGACAAATAATTAAAACCTTCCTCCTTCATCTTCTTCGGATCGTAAATATTCCTGCAATCAACTATATTAGGCGATCCTAATTTCTCTTTCAACATGTTCAGATCTATCTGCCGCAGTTCGTTCCATTCAGTAAGGATCATCACCGAATCCGCTCCCTCGCACGCATCCATCATATTATCGAAACAATTGAGTTCGGGGATGGATTTTTTTGCGTTGTCCATGGCAACCGGATCGTATGCACGAACTATACATCCTTCTTCAAGAAGAATTTTTATTATGTCTAATGCGGGAGATTCCCGCACATCATCCGTATTCGGTTTAAAAGCCAGCCCCAGGACAGCTATGGTTTTTCCTTTTAAATTTGGAACCAGTTTTTTTAGTTTCTCAACCATCACCGTTCTCTGGTTGATATTGACTTTTATCGCCGCTTCAACAAGATTCGGCGTTATCCCTCTCTCTTTAGCCAGCTGAACCAGACCTAATGTATCTTTTGGAAAACACGAACCGCCGAAACCGGGACCGGCGTGAAGAAATTTCGGACTGATCCGTCCGTCAAGTCCCATTGCTTTCGCAACTACATGCACATCGGCTCCTGTTTTATCACATATATTGGCGATTTCATTAATGAACGATATCTTTACCGATAAAAATGCGTTAGACGCATACTTGATCAGTTCCGCGGTCTCAACATTGGTTTTGATAAAAGGTGTTTCCATCAAATAAAGAGGACCATAGATTTCGGTCATTATATTGAATGCCTTCTCCGAATTCGTTCCTATGACAATTCTGTCCGGATGCATAAAATCGTTGACTGCAGAACCTTCGCGTAGGAATTCGGGATTAGATACGACTTCAAATTCGGGCTCTCCTGAACTTTTGTTATTAATAATTTCCTTTACTCTCTTGCCGGTACCGACCGACACCGTGCTCTTGTTGACAATGATCTTAAAATCATTGAGATTTTGCGCTATCATCTCTGCCGCGCCTTCAACATAACGCAGATCCACATTCCCATTGCCATCTGCAGGAGTTCCTACCGCTATAAAAATTACTTCCGAATCCCTTATTGAACCTTTTATATCCTCAGAAAATGAAAGACGCTCTCGGCTGACATTGTTATTTATCAACTCCTGAAGCCCCGGCTCGTATATCGGCAGCTTCCCGTCATTTAATATTTTAATTTTATCTAAATCAATATCAACGCACCTGACCTTATTCCCAAGGTCGGACAAACACGCACCGGTTACCAATCCAACGTAACCGGTTCCCATTATGCATATATTTTTCAATCAAAATCCTTAATTTTAGCCAAGATTATAATTTATAGCTGTTTACGCTATGTGTCAACTGTTCGATTATAACGTATTCACGAAATAGGAATAAGAGAAATCAGCTCTGATTATAACAATCCGCCTCGTTTACGGAGAATCCATTCTCCTGCGAGTAAAATGAGAAGTATCAACATCAATCGCTCGTCGTTCCATACGCTAAACTCCGCCTTCGATCTTTTACGATACGTTCCCTCTTCAAACTTTATGGAATCAGGTTCGAATAATTCATACGGAGTATATGTTCCCCCTGTGTTCTTTGCGATATTTACCAAAACAGATTCGTTTCTACCTAAAAGTGCGAATTCAGGCGAATATTCTTCAACCCTGAACTCCCCTGAATATTCACCCAGGTTAATCTCTCCTTTTTCAGCCACCACTTTGTATTTATATCTTCCGGGAGATTTTGACAAATATTCGCCGGAATATCTTCCTGAAGAAAAATTCACTATGTTGAACTGGTATTCCTCCGAAGGATTCGAATCTTTCGTAAGATTGACTTGAATCTCTATATTCTCCATCGGCTCATAATATTCGTCATACACCACTGCATAGAATTTTACTTTCTCCCCCTGACTATATAATTGCTTATCGGTTTTTACACTGATTCGTGACGGTGCATCATGAATGGACAACCAATTTATACCCTGTAACAGAGTTTTTCCCCAAGTCCCGGAGTAATTCCCTATTCCTCTAAGAAGCATATCAAACGTATAGCTGCCCGTCACCATAAGCATGGCGCTCTTTTGCCCTCCTTTTTCGGATACAAGATATATCGGCTTTCCTCCGTCAGCGTTCATGTTGCCGGTTTCATCACTTAAGAGAATTACGCTGTCTGACTTAGGTTCTATTACAACGCTCGAAACGTATCCGGGCGGCAGTGCGTCCCATAAATTCACAGTTTCAGTTGCGTATTCTGATTGTCGGGTAAATGGATGATACTTACCCGTTTCGCTTAATCGAAGTTTTACTTCCTCATATCGATGCGAAGCAACATTGGATTTTAGCAATGCAGGTAGAAAACCGGAAAATTTATTCAGCTTATTGTAATTCACGCTTGACCCCTCGACATAAAACAATGAAGCCTGTGTCGATTCAATATTTGCAATCAACTTTTGTATGTCGCTGTCGGAAGAATTATCCGACGGATATCCTATAAATATCAGAACATCATATTCTGTGTTGAGAGCCGGCGATTCTGACTGATACCACTTACCCTTAATCGATTGGACAGCTGCAGTTAAAACAATATCTTCCTCATTTTTCAGAAGGTTCTTCATAAAAACATAATCAGCCGAAGGAGCGCCCGACAGAAGAAGAACGTCTTTCTTTTTCGACAACACATTGACAGATGTCATCCGGGCATTATTTTTATCGGTTTCTTCGCCTTCAAGCGGCATCAGTTTCACTTTGATAAGGTGTTCACCCTCTTCCGACAGCACCAGATAAATTACTTCCTCGTTCAAGAATCCGTCATTCGGAAGAATCACGTTTCGAACTTTTAACAGCGAGTCACCATCGTACAGCCGTAATTCGGTTGAACTTCCTCCGAAACCCCGGGAAGCGATCCCAATTCTGACAATGATTGTATCCTCCATAAACGCTATAGGCGCTGTCAGAATAGATGAAATACCGATATCAAGAATCGATTCGTTCTCTCCTACTCCAATAACATGAACGGGGAATGGATAATTTTTGCTGAAGATCTCCGGTGCTTCTCCCTGATTAGCTCTGCCGTCTGTAAAAATTATCAGTGACGAAACCAGTTCATCCCGTGTTTCCCTCTCGAATTCTCTCATTGAATTTGAGATATTCGTCAGCTGTCCGGTTGCCTTCGAAGTTGGATTAAAATCTTTTAAAGCTGTGTCAAACAGGTAACTCTTTACATTATGTTTTTTACCGACCGATGTTGAAAGTTTTTCTATTTCCAATAACATATCTTTAAACGGGACCTCATCATACTGATCCATACTCTCACTCGCATCCACAAGAATTCCTATCACCTTTCGTCGTTCTGAACTCGTTACGAACCGGACTGCCAACATCGCTACTTGAATGCTAATTATCACTAATACGATAAGCCTGGATGTTCTCAGAAAAATTCTGACCCAATTTGATTGAGGAGGATAAATATTGCGATAAAAATAATAGACCGCAGCCATCGATAGAATAGCCAATAAGATCCCAATCAGGGAGCCACTTACTCCCGTAACGGCAAAGCTGTCAGTCAATTGCATCTTCTATCCCGAGATTCGGATATACGTTCATTATCAAAGATGATGATTTACCCTTTTCCAAATAATATGCTCCAACGGCGGCGATCATCGCGCCATTATCAGTTGTGAGCGAGATCGGGGGAAAATATGTTTTAATCCCGACCGCTTCACTTTCTGAATTCAACTCTTCACGAAGAGATGAATTTGCCGAAACTCCGCCACCCACTGCTATCTGGTCTATATTTAGAAATTTCGCCGCTTCTATTGCCTTCTTCGTAAGCAGTTCCACAACGGCTCTCTGAAAAGACGCGGAAATATCCTCCAAATGCTCTTCGACAAATCCGTCTTCCTGTTTTTTAAGGTAATAAAGTACTGACGTTTTTAATCCGCTGAAACTGAAATCATAACCCTTTCCTAACAGCGCTCTTGGAAAGTGTTCAAAAGTGGGGTCGCCTTTCTGAGCCAACCGATCGATCTCAGGACCGCCAGGATAGCCCAATCCGAGCATTTTTGCAACTTTGTCATACGCTTCACCCACCGCATCGTCAAGAGTACTGCCGAGAACCGCATAATCGCCCCAATCCTTGACATGAATAAGCTGAGTATGGCCTCCTGAAATTAGCAGAAAGACAAACGGTGGTTTTAAGTTTGTGTCTGAAAGACGATTGGCAAACAGATGACCTTCCAAGTGATTCACCGCTATGTATTTTTTGTCTGAGGCTAATGAAATGCCCTTCGCAAAATTAAGACCCGTGAGAAGCGAGCCTGCTAATCCGGGTCCGCATGTGACGGCAATTCCGTCGATATCCTCAAAAGAGCTCTTTGCCTCCTTGAGTGCTGATTCAACAATAGGAGTTAAAGCCCTTATCTGTTCCCTCGAAGCAAACTCCGGAACAATTCCGCCGTATTTTTTATGAATGGCTTGGGAGGAAACTACGTTAGAAAGTATATTTAGATCATCGACGACAGAGGCGGCTGTTTCATCGCATGATGTCTCAATTCCCAGTACTCGCACTGCTTATCCGTTCTCGAATTACTATGACTTCCACTTCTGAAGGGGTTGGTCCACTCCAGTTAATTACATCTTCCGGTACAACTATTTTCAATGAATACATCCTTTTATTTTCCATCCAATCGGTTGCATAATCAATAGTAGCATCAATATCTCCGCCTGTGAGACCGCTTAAAAACGCTATTCCGCCTTGCAAATCAAGCGAGACTGTCATCGGATTAACTATTGCCTTTAGATTTTCCGGTACATTCCTCACCTGCACTTCGATTCCTTCCAATCTGCGCTCGCCTATACTTTGAATGTTTGCCCTAAGCTCCACTTCAGAGGGCTCGAGCTTAATTAAAGGTCTGTTGCTCACGTTTAAATCCATAGTTTCTTTCACGCTGTTCTTCCGTGCCTCAAAATTTATTTCCGCAGTGAAGCTCTCGCTAATTTCACTTATTAACGAAGATGGTCCGGATATTGTCACCTCTGATGGAATTGTCTCGGTTTTACCTACCTGAATATAGCCGGGGTCGGTAGAAATTGTAACCCTTGGTCTAACAGGTACCACCTTTTCTAAATATGAATCCAGCTTTATCTTTACGGTATCAGGAGAAATTATCTCAACTAACTCTAAGCCAAAATCCCTCGGCATCACGAGCCGGTCAGGATAATTTTTCAAATAAGGTTCCAAAGCAAATTCATAATAGAACCGAATCCTTCCCATCTCCAACATTATCCCCATATCCCCAAACGCAGTAGTGAGTTGATTGTTTAAAAATTGTCTCCCCGTGCCACGCATCCTTAATTCAGCGAATTCCGGAATCTCGTTAGCCAAAATTCTGCCTTGCTGCAAATTTCTGAGATGGATAGGAATTTTTACCACATGAACATATTCACTTCCGGTTACTACGAACAACCATAGGGTCAAAGCAATAATGAGAGAACTTATCTTTATGGACAAATTATCACTAAATCGCTTAAAAAAATTTATCAATATATTCATTTCGTTTTATCTACTATCAGATCATGCGTTCACTTATTAGATTTTTCAAGTTTATGGCCGAAACTCAACTCCCCATTATCGATTCGGATATTAAAACCACAATCAGGGTTTGTACATACCCAAGCTTTGTATCTAATCTCCGAGCCTTGTCTTCCATAATCAGACAACGGAATTAAAATCCCATTATTACATTTTTGACATGACGGATACTGGGCTTCCATATTAATCCTCCCTTGACAACCAATCTCGTTAATCCACTCTTCATTCTATCATTGAATCTCCCTTTCTCTTATCCCATCCACCTTCATTTATTCTTAACAGCGTGTCACTCTCCATTAATATAAAACTTTAGAAGATAATTAGCCACAGTGCTCTGCTTTTTTATCTGGAAATGATTTCCCCGCCGACTGTCAGACCGACCCTTATGGGTAAACATAAAGTTGGCATTCGCTGCTCTATCTTATAATCAAGAGAGGGGGTCGTTATCATCTTACCATGTTTTTGAGAAAAACAAGGCATCGAGCTGCCCCTTAAATTATTATTTTAGAAGGAAGGTTACTTATAGGCTATTTTGAATCCTTATCTTCTTCCGAATCATCGGTCTTATCTCCTGATTCATCTGTATCTGTATCTTCCGAATCATCGGTCTTATCTTCTGATTCATCTGTATCAGCATCTTCCGAAGCATCGGTCTTATCGTCTGAATCATCTGTATCTGTATCTTCCGA
>SORT01000016.1 GCA_004402895.1 Fidelibacterota bacterium MT.SAG.3
ATAAGGATATGCTTATTGAAGAGGATCTGGATATTATTAGTATTTGTGCGCCAACCGAATACCACTCAGAGATATTGGGAGAGATTGTAACACGAAGATCGGTTAAAGCTATATTCTGTGAGAAACCAATGTCACACAACGATAATATCGCAAGAAAAATGGTGGATCTGTGTAAAGATCATGGTATTATTTTGGCAGTAAACTACATGCGCCGATGGGATAAAAGGAATCTTGCAATAAAGGAGATCATCGAGAAGGAAGAGCTTGGTAATCTACTAAGTATTAGCGCTTATGGAGCTACCGCGATGTTGACAAGCGCGAGCCATTTGATTGATCTTGTACTGTTCTTTGCCGGAGAACCACTCTGGATCTGTGGAGATATTCAGACTGATTTTATCAGGAAAGTTCATGGTAAAGATGATCCTGGCGGGATGGCATTTATAAAGTTCGAGAATGGAATTTATGCTTTCTTAAAATGTACAAGTAAAGATCCAATTTATTACATGTTCGAATTGGATTTGTTGTTTTCTGAAGGGCGAATTACGATTGCGGATGATGGTAGAAATTACATGCAGTATAAATTTGACGATATCGTCACATCCTCAGGTAGCGGTTATAAAAGCCTCGTAGAGACTGCTGCCAAATGGGATTCAGGTAAAAATGAGAGGATGTTGAACGCGATTGATGATATCATTGATTGCATCGAAAATAACGGGACGCCGAAAAGCAATGGCTCTAATGCGGTAGATGTCTTGAAAGTGATAGGGTTGGTTCAAAAATCATATTCGAATGGAAATGAAACACAACCATTCTAAAATAGCGGAGAAGCATGATGATCTTGCTCTTTTAGGGGGTAATCCTGTCCGAACTAAGGATTTTCGCTCAGAGCCTATGATAGATGATCAGGAAATTTCATTAGTTGCCGAATTAATGCGGAAAAATCGGTTTTCAAAATTTGTCGGTTCTCCAATGGAGTCTACACGGGAAGATTTGAAAAAAAAGAGCGTTGATTTACTGTCTGAAGAGGACGGTTTTTCTTTTTTAGGCGGAGAATATGTCAGAAAGTTTGAAGCCGAATGGAGTAGACTTATAGGAGCTGACTATGCCGTCTCAGTTAACTCAGCCACCTCAGGCTTAACCACAGCGTTGAGGGCGCTTGATTTAGAACCTGGCAGTGAAGTCATAACCACACCTTTTACATTCACAGCAACTGCTGCTTCGATCGTCTTAGCGAACTGTGTTCCGGTATTTTGTGACATCGATCCTGAGACGTTCTGTCTTTCGCCAGCCGCGCTTGAGAAACTTATCAACCGAAATACCTGCTGCGTGATGCCTGTACACTGGTGTGGAAACGCAGGAGACCTTGATGAAATATTAGCCATATGTAATAAGCACGGCTTGAAAGTAGTAGAAGATGCAGCGCAATCCCCTCTTACATATTATAATGGCAAATCTTTAGGCACTTTTGGCGACGTAGGAGTCTTCTCATTTAACGAACCCAAGAATATCATGACCGGCGAGGGCGGTATCATCGTTACCGATGATCAGAGGATTGCGGAAAAATGCAGGTTAATAAGAAATCACGGCGAAGCTATAATTACAGATGAAGACAGCGATGACTACCTTATAAATACCGTTGGTTATAACTTTCGATTGACTGAGATACATGCTGCTATTGCGTATATGCAATTGAAGAAAAGTAAAAAATTGAATTCGATACGCGCAAATAACTATAAGCATCTCAAAAAAAATGTCGAAGAAAAACTGGGTGAATATTTGACTCCGCAGAGGATTACGCACCCGGAATCATATTTTGCTTACACAGCCGCTTTTCGTTGGGACAGCGCAAAATCCGGAGTTCATAGAGATATTATTGCCCAGGCAATGATCTCAGAAGGCATTCCTCTTTTCAAAGGATATCATCGATTAGTGTGCGACCATCCAATGTTCAAGAGGAAACTGGCTTTCGGAGTTAATCATCATCCGTGGCACGAGGGATACTATAGTGGGAATGTTGATTATAACGCTCTGCCCTTACCTAATGCGCGGCATTTGGTAGATAACGATTTCATTGGATTCTTGCTTATGGGGTGGCCAAATACAACTGATGATATTGACCATATAATTCTCGCTTTCGAGAAGGTGATACACAATCTCGAGCGATTGAGAGACTTAACTTTAAAAGGTGACATAAAATTTTCACTTGGGAGGTGAATTACGGGTAATATAGTTGGCATTATTCCTGCTCGTGGCGGTTCAGTAGGGGTACCATTGAAGAACATAAAACTTTTAAACGGTCGCCCCCTGATCGAGTATACGATAAAAGCGGCATTTGATTCACAATCGATGGATCGAGTTATTGTCTCTACTGATCATGACGAGATTGCTCGAATATCGAAAGAATGCGGGGCGGAGGTGCCGTTTAAAAGACCTGACGATATTTCTGAAGATGTGTCGACTGAATTGGTGCTTCAGCATGTCGTTAAGTATTTAGAGGAGGAGGAAGGATATGCGGTAGATGCTGTCGTCCTCTTGCAGCCGACATCTCCGTTCCGTAAAAGCAGTACAATTAAGAAGTGCGTTGACCTGTTTAGAGAAAAACCGGATGCAGACTCAGTGGTCAGCGTCAATAATGTTGAAGGTTACAGACCCGAATGGATGCTGAGCGTTGACGAAGAAGGAATGATAACACCCTATGCTACACCGTTTAAAGAGGGAGGGCATCCTGTCATAAAGCTGGTTGCCAGGCAGGACTTTCCCGAACTCTACAGGCAGAATGGAGTCGTGTGGGTAACCAAAAGAGATTTACTAATGGAGAAGAATCTGGTTATCGGACCTTACGCATATGCAGTCATAACCGATGAACAAGAGGCGGTTGATATTGATACACAAACAGATTTTCTGATCGCAGAATCTCTCATGAGCATAGAAAACAGTGAATAAATCAGATATAAGTCCAAAAAATATCGAGCTTATTGTATACGATTTTGACGGCGTAATGACCGATAACACAGCTCTCATCTTTGAGGATGGTACCGAGGCAGTGTTTGTTAATAGAAGTGACGGTTTGGCAATTGCAAAAATTAAGGAGATTGATATCCCCCAAGTAATTATCTCAACCGAAAGAAACTCTATTGTTACAAAAAGGGGTGAAAAACTCAAGATTCCTGTATATCAAAATATAGGCGATAAGCTCACGTGTCTTAAGGAGGTAATCGAGACTCATCAAGTATCACCCCAAAATACGATTTATGTGGGAAACGATACTAACGATCTTGAGGCAATGAAATTTGTTGGCTGGCCCATCGCGCCGAAGGACGCGCACGAGCAAATAAAGGCATTAGCCAAGTTCATTACCGATTCCCCGGGAGGGAGTGGAGTTATCAGAGAAATCTTAGATCTGTTAACCGGAAAGTTATGAGATCATCAAATATGTATGCTATTATAAATATTCACTATTTATTTGAGTTGTATGCTATTAGATAAGGATATATTAGAATTATTCTCCTTGCGTGAAAGAGTTGCTATCGTGACGGGGGCTTCACGGGGAATTGGAGCATTTATTGCTGAAGGATTTGTTGTTCGGCGTCAGCTGAAAGTGGACAATAAAGGCGTGATTTCGGAGAGACACTTTTCGTAACTTCATTAATAGGGAAGTTCGATAATGTCAAAGATGAAAAGGAATGACTCTGAGTCTAATATCAGGGATATCAAGAGGAGTACAGAGCAGCAGTGCAGTTCCTATGTTCTGATGCTTCGAAATACATGACAGGACAGAATATTTTAGTTGACGGTGGCCGCAGCATTATTTAAGTTGGCGCTCTATATTTGGAATTTAAAATCCAGTAAGCCAAATACTAAATATGAGAAAAAGTTGTTTTACACTGAAGAAATTTGAATAATCATTTGAAGATAAAACCGAGGAGAGTGAATTGAGTACATTTATCGTGGCTGACATTGGAATTAATCACAACGGGAATTTGAATATCGTTAAAGAGCTCATAGATGTAGCTGTATTCGCCAAGTGCGATGCAGTGAAATTTCAAAAAAGAACTATTACGGATGTTTATTCACCGGAAGAGCTTGATGTACCAAGAGAAAGTCCGTTTGGATCTACGAACAGGGAGCAAAAAGAAGGATTAGAATTAGGCAAAGAAGAGTATGATGAGATTGACAAATATTGCAAAGAGAAAGGAATTGAATGGTATGCATCCTCGTGGGATATTAAAAGCCAGGAGTTTCTGCGCCAATATGACCTCAAATACAATAAAGTGGCATCAGCTATGTTAACTATAAAACCTTTGTTAACGGAAATAGCGGAGGAGAAAAAGTATACTTTTATTTCGACCGGTATGAGTACAATGGATGAAATTGGTGAGGCAGTCGATCTCTTCAGAAAATTCGATTGTCCTTTTGAGTTAATGCATTGCAATAGTACATACCCAATGCGAAATGAAGATGCAAATCTTAAAATTAT
The DNA here is from genome assembly GCA_004402895.1 of Fidelibacterota bacterium MT.SAG.3. GTDB lineage: Bacteria > Fidelibacterota > SORT01 > SORT01 > SORT01 > SORT01. The sequence continues at coordinate 4,478 of SORT01000016.1, forward strand.
CCAAGTACTTAAGGATAAATTTGACTGTAAAGTTGGTTATAGCGGACATGAAAGGGGTCTTCAGATTTCTTTGGCGGCTGTTATGCTTGGCGCCAACAGTATCGAAAGGCATATTACGATAGACCACATGATGTATGGCTCAGATCAGCCGGCGTCCTTAGAACCTCAAGGTATTGTCAGGTTGGTTCGTGATATCCGAATTATCGAAAATGCCATTGGTGATGGCGAGAAGGTAATCACTGAAGGTGAAAAAATTGGAAGGAAGAAATTGGCAAATCCATACTGGTACAAATCAATCAATGGATGATAACTTCAGATTCCCGGATTCTTGGAGGCGGTTTTTAGTTGAGATAAGCAGTAATGAATATTAAGCTAACCAATACTTGTATTGCAATTAAACTGGAAGGTTGAAAGGAAATATACTACAATGAATTTGTTCACGAGGATTAAAAGAAAAATTAACGTGCGACTAGTAAGAGACTCAGGCAGCATTCGTTTAACTCTTGCGCTGAGTGGTAAGCCCTTTGCGAAAAAAATAGGTACTTCCAACAATCTGAAAACCGAGTTTTCAGAATTGAATGGAATTAAATTGAACATAGGAGGGGGCAAAGGGCATCCAAAGCTTGAAGGTTGGAGTATTGTTGACCTAAGGGACACTGCTGACATCCGAATGAATATTACCAAGGATCCCTTACCATTTGATGATAACAGTGTCGATGTAATATTCTGTTCTCATACCCTTGAACATATCTTCCCTGTACAGTTGGATTATGTGCTCGGGCAGTTTTACCGGGTATTAAAACCAGGTAAGAGCATATTGCGGATTTTAGTTCCGGATATCGCATTGGCGATAGAGGCGTATTCCGAAAAAAACGAACAGTTTTTCTATGATGGCGAAGTCGGTTTGGTGGAAAAGAACGTACCCATCACCGGGCTATTGGCATCGTGGCTGTATTCTTCGCGTATCTTCAAGGATCCTGAAGGTAAGGGTGGTCAAGGTCATGTGCACTGCTTCGATTACGACTATATGCATTTTAGATTAACACGCATAGGGTTTGAGACTGTTTGGCAAAGTCAGTTCAGTGGTTCTGTGCTTCCGGAATTGAGATCACAGGACTTTGACCGCCATCCTCATGATTCGCTTTGCGTTGAAGCGATGAAATAATCCGATTTATAAGAAGCCAAGAGTGAATAACTATATTTCATGTCCTATTTGTCACAATGACAAATATAGACCAATATTCAAGAAATCGATTACGAAAAAATATAATGTTTCAATTGTCCAGTGCGAGCATTGTGAATTTGTTCTCTCCAAGTCAGCAGCGCTAGGCCAAGAGGTAAAGCAGGATTTTGTCTTTGAGAACTACTGGAGGAGTAAAAAAATTGGAAATCATATCGACAAAAGATTTATCAGACATTTCACACGCAGAGCTAGGAGCCATTTAAAACTCATTTCTGGATTTTACCCGAAAGGGTTTACTGGTAGAGCTCTTGATATTGGTTGTGGGGCAGGTTTATTTTTAGATGAGATCAGAAAACAAGGCTGGAGCGTCCATGGTATTGAACCAGATAAGGAATGTTATGATTATGCGATCAATACACTCAAATTAGATGTTGATCGCTGTCTATTTGCGGATTACCAGACTGAAGAAAAAGTAGATTTATTATATTTTTCCCATGTCTTTGATGATATAAACAATATTGACTTAGTATGCAGGAAAATAAAATCGTTGCTTAGCTCTGAAGGTAGGGTGTTTATTGAGGTACCCAATTTAATTTCATACGGTGGTTTTGAAAATATTAATGATGAAGATCTAATAGTAAATAAATATTATTTTACAACTTCGACATTACGAAATTTACTCGAAGAAAATGGTTTCACATTTGAATATTTCAAGAGCAAAGAACCTATATACCTGAATACAGTTGGCCAAGTTGTCTTAAGTCCATTTAAAGTTTATAAAAAAATGAAGAGTTCAAAGAAGAAAAGCCTAATTCGAGTAATCGCGAGTTGAACTCTTTCGCTTACATATTTCTCGGAAAATATTCGAAAGATAATCATATATAAAAATATTGAAGAAACTGATACCTGATTTTTAATATACATCGTATAACTCGACATGAATAAACTAAAAAGAATTTTAAATATAATTACAGACTTAAATGATCTGAAAAGCCTTGCAGCTCATGAAAAGATTTTAAGTGCGATCATGAAGCTTGGCGATTTAATCCCTCAGAAATACAGTCATATGAATCTAATCGATATTATCTTACCAAAAACTTATGGATACCATACAGGCTTTGATAATATCTTTCACGATTATTGTCGTTTGGCACAATCTGTCAAAAAGGTTATTCGGCATGAACAATTATCTAAACAAGTATCGTATCACATCTTAAAAATAATTAATTCATCAAGGCTGAAGAAGCGAATGGAAAATAATAAGAACGAAATGGAAATCTACTTTCAGAGTGCGGGAAGCGGAAGAGGCGAACGCAGCAAAGACATTTTGTATAATCTATTTTTCGCTAATTCGCAAACTTACTTGCGCGTTTTAGTTTTATACATACAGCAAAGTCAAAAAAAGAATAACTTGTTGGTAGTTCCAAAGTATCTTAGAAACGTGGAAATTTTAAGAACAATAGATAAAAAGATGATAGTATATTTTGATGATTTCATTACGGATAATATTTATGAAATATATAACGACTCAATAAATGAATTTACACATATCTTTAGAACAAATACCCACTCAATTAAAGAGATTTTCGCCATAGATGATTTTAATTTTTTCAAAATGATTGAAGTGGGAATCGAAAATGTTTTTAAATACTTGATTCCTCAAGCAATACTTTTTTATCTGACAGTAGAAGAAATATTCAGACATGTTGATGTGAATGCAGTTATAGGTGTAAGAGTAAGAAAAATATATGACAGGGCATTTTATACCTGTGCCAACCATCAAGGTATAAATAATTTTACCTTACTTCATGCAAACATCGGAAATGATTTTAGATATATACATTCGATGGGGCATTTTAACGATTTAAAGGGTGTTTTTGTATGGTCTGAGCGACAAAAGCTTCTGATTGAAAGAGACAAGCTTTCAAACGTAGAGAATATCTATGTGACCGGTTCTCCATTATTCATAAAATCAGTCAATTCTTTCAACAGGAGTAAAAAGATATGTATTTTATACGCGGGAGCCAAAAATGATTCGAAAGAGGTAAAAACATTAATTAAGATGATGAGTATGCTAAATAAAAAATATAAATTGATGATTAAAATTCACCCGGGGGTAGATGAAAGTTTATATGAACGATTCGTCGATCAAGAAAATATCGTACTGATCCCAGGAAATCGTATCTTAGAAAATTATTTTAAAAATACTAGAATCTTAATAACAACAATATCGCTTGCAGCTATTCAAGCAATGTTAGAAGGTATACCAAGTATATTTTTATCCATAAATAATCGCTGGAAGGAAAGTCTTCAAACACTATACTATTTTGATAAGGTCGAAGAGGAGCAATTTGTAATTAAAGACAAAAAACATTTAATTTCGAAGGTTAACAATTTACTTGCTTCAGATAAATACTTAGAACGATTTATTTCTGAGCAGTTTAAATTTTTAGATAAGAGAATTCACTTACACTCAAATCTTCATGGAGCAGCTGAAAGAATAGGTAATATATTGGACAAGGGGAAATATGGAAAGAATTAGGGTAATGAGATCTCAAGAATGAAAATCTCACTTATAAGCAACTTGAGGTCACCATTATTGGGTCTTACACTAAAAAGAATATTAGAGTATGATATTAAAATCGATTCAATAATTTTAGATTCCAGAGAAGAGACCCAAAAAACGCTATCAATATGGGAAGAGAGAACCCAAGGAGAACTCCTCCCCATACCATTGTATGAATTTGAAGAAGAAAATATTCCAGTACTTTTTGTTAAAGACCATTCATCGACGGTGTTAGAACAATACGTCTCCGATCATAAAATTGATTTGTTGGTTAATGCTGGAACACGCCGTATACTAAAAAAGAACATATTAGATGCGCCGCGAATTGGTATCTTGAATTGTCATCCAGGGCTATTGCCAAAATTTCGTGGGTGCACTAATGTTGAGTGGGCAATATTCTTAAATGAGAAAATAGGAAATACAGTACATTTGATGACAGAAGCTATTGATGAAGGACCTATTATACTTCAAGAGAGTTTGGTTTTTGACAAGAAAGATGAGTATCACCAAATAAGGATTAGGGTATATAAAAATTGGTTTGATTTGCTGGCAAGAGGAATTAGAAAGATTATTGATGAGGAAATATTAGTTGACAAATTGGAACATACAGTGGGCGGAAGATATTTCAAAGTGATCGAAAAGGAAAAAATGAATAAAGTCTTAGAACAAGTAAGTAAAGGGAAGTATCGATATCAGTATTAACAACGATAAAACAATCCTAATTAAACATCGAATCTATTTTTATTCTCAATGCCTATTTGGTTGTATCAACACTGAACATTTACATTTAAGCAATTAATATTGGTTTTAAACCATAACCCGAACTACAATTTCGGAATCAAGCCTACAATCGATGCTATAAAGCATTACTACACTATTTTTAGTAAGCAACGATTAATTTCGACGACCATTATTCTCCCTGTACAACTTCAATGAGCAAGAAGAAGAAATGTTTGTTGAAAGTAATAAAAAACAATTAATCCTAAAGCTTAATAATCTGTTTTCTTCTAGAAAGTATTATGATCAGCTTAGAGTCTATCAATGTGATTTCCTTAGAAAAAGGATAATATTTCATTCGAAAAATAATGGCGCATCGAGGAAGATAGATGATATTTTATGCTCTACGCCCAAAGTTAATCAGGTATTTTTATATTGATTCAGAATTTTTACAACATAGTCAGAGCCAATAAAGAAGTAATAACTAATCAATTTTATAATACGCTACGGTTCGTGCTTTCTGTTCTGATTTCGATGGCTTCAATTAAGTTAATCACTTCTTATCTTGATCCCGAGCAATTCGGTATTTACAGATACGTTCTTTCGGTTGCAGGTATATGCAGAATTACGATAATGACGGGTGTAGGTAAGATTCTGAGCGGTTATGTTAGAAGGGAATACCATGGATCAGTTCAAGAAAGTACTTTACTAAGCTTTAAAACAGGATCTTTAGGAGTATTGGTATTGGTGATGTTTGGATTTTATTCGCTTATTGAAACGCAAAATCGTGTAGAGTCAATATTGTTTTTTGTATCTGCTGCGGTCTTTTTACCATATTATATTTTTCCTAGATTTGAATTCATATTAGGTGGGTTAGAAAAATTTAAAGAAATCCTTTTATTTAGAATAGGATCAAAGATAATTTTAATTTCAGCTGCTTTGATAGTTCTCGTGTTATTTGACCAAGGAATTTTGATCTATGGGATAAGCCAACTGGTTTTAGCATCATTCCTGTTCGCACTGCTTTTTATTTACAGCAAGAGACAATTGAGCAACGACAAGGTAGATCTGGGTTTTAAAAGACATTCCTTTATGATATCATTGATCGCCCTCGGAAGTGTGATTACAGTGCCTGGCATTCAGGTTTACTTGAAAAGTTCCATAGGAATTACAGAGTTAGCTTATTTTGTTGTTGCTACGAGCATCTCCACAAGGATTACCGCTGTTGTAAAACCAATAATTCAACCAGTTACTCTAAAGATAATGAAAAATACCAAAAATCGCTATCGGTCTTACGTCATCAAACTAACGCTTCCAATGTTGTTTTTCGGATTGTTCCTGTATTTGATACTATATATGAGCATAGATACCTTCGGTCAATATATAGTGAGTAAGGAATATGAGATTTCCCTTTTATACGCGAAATTATTAGGTATTGTAATTATTTTAGCTCCATTATATTCATTATATAATTCATATGTAGTGTTTGAAAAGCTTAATAAAGCTTTCTCTGTTAGTTTATATTCTAATCAATTAGCTACAATAATCGGATATGTTCTGTTTGTCGATAAATTCGGCGTGAAAGCTATTGCTTTCTCAAACTTGGCTGCTGTATTTGTAAGTATAGTAGTAATGGCTTATAGTATACTAAGGGACAAGGAATAAGTGGCAGCTACTTAAGTTGAGATACAGCATTTCTTTGAAGTGATTACAAAACAAATCGAATGTCACACGAGGATAGAACATGCTAGAAGAGTTGTTCAGATTATAACCTCGGTATCGAAGTGATTGATAATTAGCAAAACAGCGATTGTAAAGGACTTTGAGATAGTTAATGATACAAATATTTGGGAGTTTGCTAATATTTATAAATACGAAATTGGAAATGACTGTAACATTGGATCTTATGTAGAAATCCAGAATGGAGTTAAAATAGGTGATCGGGTAGCAATATCATCCCACTCGTTCATATGCTCACTTGTGGAGGTGGAAGACGATGTTTTCGTTGGGCATGGAGTTATGACAATAAATGAGATAACTCACTTAAAGTAATATTTCACAGTAACTTTTATATTTATCCTTCGACGTTTTTGTGCTCAACTGTAAACACTCCAGTATGGGATAAATCATATTTTTGCCAAAGCTCTCTAGGACTGAATCTTTCACCTTTCTCTAAAAACTGCTCTATAACAATGAATCCGTCACCGGTTGCAATATATAGCTGGTCATGGCCGGAGCGTAAGAAAAAAGACCCCGGGGTCATATTTTCGAATTTTTCACTTGGGATTATCACTTTAAAAATATGGAATTCATTCTCTCCGTAAGACACGGTTGGACACTGAAATTGTGGAAATATGAATGCTCGAATATAATTAAATACTTCAACGCTGGATAAAGTCCAATCAATTTGTATATCAGTAAAGTCTATTGAGCTTAACGAATGATATGTAGCCTTAGATTTATCTTGATGCTCGCCGACATGCTTACCTGTTATTAATTTAGGCAGAGTTTCAGCGAATAATTCAATTCCAGTACTTGTACATTTTTGGTAAACATCTTGAGCGTTGTATTCGTCTTTGATCCTGAAGGATTTTTCCCCAATAATATCACCTGTATCTATTCCTAGGTCCATATAATGAATAGTCACTCCGGCTTCTTCATCTCCATTAAGAAGAGTCCATGCAATTGTGTAAACACCCCGATTTCGTGGAAGAAGCGAAAAATGAACATTTATACATCCAAGTTCAGGATAATTTAGAACAGATCTCTTAATTATTTTTTCGTATTGGAAAGAAAATAGGAAGTCTAATTTTCTACCTCGGCATAGCTTCTCTATATCAGCTAGCGAAATCACTTTAGGTTTCAAAACCGGTATGTTTCGGTCGAGCGCAAATTTGATTAACGATTTCTGCCAGTTGTCTTTAGGAATATCTACACTGTGACCTATAATTCCTAAAATGTTAATTTGTGGATTATCGACAAGAATCCTAGAACACTCTACACCAAGGTCATTTTTTCCTGAGATTATTACATTTAATGGATTACCGATTTCCATCTTGGATTCCTTATATATGCGTTACCAATATTTAGATTTACGAATTTATCTGGATAATTTAATCAATATCCATGAGCTTATCCTATTCCAATGTAATGTTTGGAATTATATATTATCAATATTATTTTTTCGGACGAAAAAGCTAGGAAGTCTTTATAAAATGGAATCAACGATGAATGAAATAATAAATATACCTTTAGTAGATTTAAAGGCGCAGTATGATACAATAAAATCTGAAATAGATTCTGAAATGCAAGCTGTTATAAACAAAACAGCTTTTATTGGTGGGGAGTGGGTATCGAAATTTGAGGCAGCGTATGCTAAGGCATATGAAGTAAAACGTTGTATTAGCTGTGCAAACGGTACCGATGCGATTTATATTACCCTCAAAGTATTGGGCATAGGGTCTGGTGATGAGGTAATAACAGTAGCAAGCTCATGGATTTCTACTTCTGAGACTATATCTCAAACTGGTGCCAAACCAGTTTTTGTAGATATTGATCCAGATTATTACTTGATAGATATTTCAAAGATCGAGGAAAAAATTACATCAAAGACTAAAGCGATTATTCCCGTTCACATCTATGGACAACCCGTTCAGATGGATGAAGTAAAAGAAATATGCGACTCCCATGGACTCTACCTCATAGAAGATTGTGCACAAGCAGTTTTTGCAGAATATAAGGGACAACGTGTAGGTACATTCGGAATCACTGGAACATTCAGTTTTTTCCCCAGGCAAAAATCTTGGTGCCTACGGTGATAGGGGAGCAATTATATCTAACGATGATGAATTCGCTTTACGCTGAGCGATCAGGCTAGGAAGAAGATCACATCGATAAGCACATTAACAATCGATCGGATTGTTCAACACAGCGTGATTCTCGAACTCAATCTGCCTAGTTACACGCTTTAGAAGTCCAAAAAGAAAATAGCCGGATAGATCCATGATAAAAGCGAAAAAAGGAGGAATTACTCTACAAAAAAACGGGAATTATAATTGTCGTTGAACATTTTCGAATTTAGCCTTCCAGTCGGAATTAAATTCTAATTAGTTCGTCTGATGCTTTTATTGTTGTTTTTCATTAAATTGCTCCCGCTTCAATAATTATTTTAGGTTGGTTTTATAGAATGAAATGGAACAGTGTCAAAATCCAAAGCTACTTACTAGTATTCTATCTTCTCCAAACACCATTTGACGGAGGAGGCTTCGAGCTTTACCAGCAGGCCATCTCCACTCTGTCGATACTTCTTTTTTGGGTTCTTCAATTTTCTAGGAGTAAAATTAAAGCGCAAGATCTAGTATTCAAAGCCCCAGTTACATTAAAGTATTTTGTAATATTTCTAATTCTTTCCTGTCTCTCCGTAATTTGGAGCGTAGATAGGGCAGTTAGCTCTTGGGTAATACTCTATTGGGTGAACCATTTTTTGTTCCTCATGGCAGTCTACAGACATTTCAGCGACCGAAACGAATACATGATGATAATTAAACAATACGTTCTACCGCTCTCTGCCATTATGTCTATCTGGGGCATTTATCAATTTTGGACTGTTTCGGTAAAAACGATAGGATGGGAAGGCCACTCAGATTGGGGTCGCTCAGAAGCGATGTTTGCCCAAGCTAACAGCCTTGGCGGGTATCTGAGCATTATTCTTGTTCTATTAATAGTGTTATATCTCTATGAAAAAAGATTGCGAAGATGCATCATTCTTTATTTCTTTTTCTTGTTAATATTTACAACCTTTATTACAACTTACTCGAGGGCCAGCTGGGTATCGTTTTTTATTTCTGCTTCCTTATTCTTATTTCTGATTGGATTGAAACATATTAAAGTACTACTGCCTAAGCTTATCTCTCTGCTATCGGGAATGGTCATGATATTCATGTTACTCTCTGAGATACCGGAATCGAATGTTCTATCGAGGGTTCAATCAATTACCGCAGAAAACTATATGCCCACAGGGCTTCGAGGTAGAATAACAAATTTATGGATTCCCGCGTGGAAGCTCTTCTTAGAAAATCCCCTGGTCGGAACAGGAGTTGGGACTTATCACCTGACATTTTATTCGAAAAGTGAAGTAGATTATTCCGTTCAGATCTGGATGGCGCACAACGACTATGTGCAATTCTTATCAGAAATAGGATTTATAGGGACAGCGGCGATAATTACCTTCTTAATAATTTATCTTTTTTATGGATTTCGCATGTCGCTGAAATTAAAGAAATCAAAGGATCTCTTTTCTGACAAAGGCTTATTGGTTATTGGAGTATATGCTGCTACCTTAAGCCCCATTCTTCACTCGATAGTAGATTTTGACCTTCGCACTTCCGGTGTATTTGCTCTCTTTTTATTTCTTTCTTCGATGGTCTGGCATGAGAGTGAAAAACTTAAAATAGTAGCTCCTGTCAACTTAAACGTTAATTCTAAGTTCTTGCCATATTCAATTCTTAAAATTGTACTAGGCCTTCTTGCGTTTTTCATATTATATCTGTCGGCAACTACAGTAATTGCTGATTACTACTTTGATAAGGCACTAAAAAGTGAATCGGAGGAAGCTTACATAAGCGGAATCAGTTACGCGAAAAAAGCTGTAAGTATAAAAGAAGGAGTCTCGAGCTACCACGAATTTCTCGGCAGGAATTATATGCGTTATGCGCTTTTCGCGGAAGATAGTCTAGATAGGGTAAATACCGCATTTAAGAGTGAAGAAGAGTACTTGCTGGCAATAAAGAAAAGCCGAATGACCTTTTTAAATTATCTTGGTCTGGCTGATCTTTACCAAAAGAGGAGTGATTTATTTGATTCGGTAGACGTTAAGGTGAACGATCTTTATGAAAAAGCGATTCAGGTCTATCCGGCTAATAACAATTTGAGATTTAAGTTCGCCGAGATTCTGATGAGGGTTGGCCTATATGATGAAGCGATTGAGAGCCTCGAACATACCTTGGGAAGGGGACGTCGAGTCAGCGACGCGCAAACCCTGCTTGCCGAAGCGTACCGGCTCGATGGCAGGAAGGATGATGCACTTGTTTCAGTTGAAAATAAACTATCCAAAGAACCAGATGATGGATTTGCCAACTTCATTAAAGGGAATATACTTGCGGATTTGGGCAGATTCGATGAATCTATAAATCATTATACGAGAGCGATTGAGGGAAGTGATGGTGATAATCGATTCGATGCCATGAAACAGCTTGCTCTGACCTATCTGAAAAGTGGTGACACTAAAAAATCAGAAGAAGCTTTGAATAATATATTGACGGAAAGACCCGAAGACAGATTCTCGATCGAATTGCTGGGTTTCCTAAAAGAGATTCCTTAAGATTGAGAATGAGCGTCTGATCTTAATCTTGCAAAAACTCTATTAAAAAGAAAACCTTCAAGAGTGTAGATACTCCAGACCTTCTCGAAAGCAGCGTAGCAGGCGGAGCGATCCTGCTGATATGACTTTGCTAATATTTATTTTCTTTGTAGTCTCGATTTCCTTGATGAGGATCAGCGGTCTACTGCCGGCTTTGATCAAATAGTCTAAATATCACTATTGAAGATCATCTATCCTTACAACCGCGCTTTAAACGATTAAGATAAACTAAATCCGCTCATTCGTGCATCACAAATTATGTTTAAGAAAAGTAGAGACCGACAATCAGGCGTTGAGTCGATTCCTAAATGCCCATTAGCGAGTATTAAAAGAAATATATGTAAATTTTTCAGTATATGTAAAGGGAGAGTGGAAGAGCTATTAGTAACGAAAATCTGGTGTTTTTACAACTGTGCGTCCTTTCTTCGCCAGATGAATATTCAGCAGATAAAGTTACACTATTCTGCCAGTAAGATCCAGCTTTCAAATTTATCTCTATTCAAAGAAAGTTATTCGTTAAATATAAATCGAGAGAGGGTAAGGATGAAAAATAACCATTACAATTTTGAGGGGCTTTGGTTCGAAATATACAAAAAGATTCTAAAGTTGAACGATGGTCTCGGTGATAAAGGACTTGACAAGGGGCAGCTAAGAGAAGTGGCGACCACGATCTTCATAGCTCAATCCAATAAAGGGGTCGTCCGGCCCTATAACTTCAGCAGGTTTCAGAGGGAAGTTCTCAAATTGACAGCTCCGGCAAAGGACAGAGCGCTCCAGCAGGCGATAATAGAGAGCATCAGCGACCTGACGGGAAATGGCAATGCGACGGAGGTCTATTCGGAGCAGAAATGAGGCAAGAAGCGAAAATCTTTGTTTCCATGAGTATTGCAAGATAACCCCTCGGAGTATATCAACGATGTATCACCAGGGCAAAGTATCCAGCAGGAGTTTACAAAGGAGCTCTTTCAATCGCGCCTTGGAAGAGCTCTCTCTTAAGAAAAAGAGTCATGGCTCTATTAAAAAGGCTCGATCCCGTTAGATTCACCGGTGCATCTGTTAAATCTAATCGGTATTATTGTACAAAGTGAAACTCAGTTCAGGTGGATATGATGATCGAGGTGATAGTATTTGATTTAGGCGGCGTAATAGTCAACGTAAATTTTAACTCCGCCCTGGGAATGCTGTTTGATAATTCAGGAAAGTTGAACGCCGCGTTACCAAATTATTTATCTATTTCGAATTTAATGCAAGAGTATGAGACCGGCAAGATCGGCGCGCCAGATTTTCATGAACGTTTGGTGGACCATCTTGGATTAGAGCTCTCTTTCGAGGACTTCATAACCTCTTCAAACGAGGCGATTGAGCCGGGAGAGGACGGAATTGAAAGTATCGTAAGATCACTTGGAGAGGAGTACCGATTGGCTATTCTTTCAAATACGAACCCCATACATTTCGAGCATATAAAGAAAAAATATGCCATGATCGGATTGTTTGAGCACATTATACTCTCCTACGAGATCGGAGTCATGAAACCGGCGGTATTAGCTTATGAAAAATTAATTGCCGCTACTTCCAAGTCGCCTCTAAAGCTTCTTTTCATTGACGATAGGATCGAAAATATCAATGCCGCAAAAGAGTTAGGCATCGATGGAATACATTACAGATCTGTCGAAAATCTAAGAAGAGAGCTCGAGAAGAGGAATATAAAAGTGAAGGAATGAATCTTTCGATTTTGATTTAGATAAGTCTGTTTAATCTGGTGTAACTCTCTCCCGCGCGAGTATAGAGAGAGAAATTCCTACTTATTTTAGCGTATATGTATTGTAGAGGAGCCTATTTAATTCCCTTCATCTCAGTATTCTATTCTCATTTTCTGATCTTTACGTTGAAGAAGGGTTGGAGTAAGCTCCAAAAAGGTTGATGAGGAGAGGGTAGAATTTGATCGGTCTCTGCTTGAGGATAAATCAAACACTGTAACTGATGTCTGTAAGGCGCTCGGGATCAGAAAGTCGACACTCTACCACTATCTTAAAAAGTCGAAAAAAGATGAATAATGATATAAAATAAATACGCTCAAAAGGGTATGTGCAGTAAAGTAACCGGAGATCACACGCGTGGTCTTTTTCCATTTCTAACAAACAACACAAAGAAGGAGAATAACATGATCAATCCAGAAAACATCGAACGGATAGAAGTTACAACAAGGTGGGTTTCGGTAGTTGCTGCGGCTATCCTGGTAGGAATTCAGTTCACCCGGCTTGTCCAAACCCCGAACGAAGAATCTTCCGTTGACAAGCGAGAAAAGTGACCCGAAGAAGAAACTCCCGGCGAAGGGCAAGGATAAAATAATCGAAGTGAACCTGAGGGAGGTGATAATCGGTTTTTTCTCACTCTTCGGAACAACATTTATACTTGCGTCGGGAATGATGTACTTAAGAGATTTCTGGCGGTTCAGACGGCAACAAGCTCTGATCGAAGGAGCAAAAGAGATATTATACAAGTTCAGAAGAGGAGGTGACACAAGTGAAAAAGACTGATGAAGGTTATAGTATTACAAACGAGGAGGTGCAAAAGGCTACACGCATACTTGGCTATGTAGGACTTGCCATGCTTGCAACACGGCTTTTCAAGATTCTCTTCTGGCCGCCCGTGGGTGAGAAATGAGCGTAACAAAATTACGGTTTAACTTAAGCTCAAGTTCTTTGGCTAAATCGATGACACTAATTTCTAACTCTTTGGTACTCGCGACGAACAGCTATTTGTTAGGAAGGTCTGTTCTCGATCATTTCAGAGATAGGAAGAGAGAGCGGATATTAGAGAATCTTGAGATCATCTCTCAAACACTCGGATCAATAGGATCGCTATCAAAAGTGATTACGAACGTCCTGGATGAAAATGCGAACCATCAATAAGACTTGGGAGCCAGAAGATAGAAGATATGTTGAAGGAAACCTTCAATGCCAGTGGTGTGGAAACACTACCGGATTTTCTATCGATATGAGACTCAAGCATGAGGTTGCATTAAGCAGTTCAGGACTCGTTGTCGGGTTGAATAGTGATAAACAAAAAAGGATAGAGAAATCACTCTCGTCTAACATCCATAGGATAGTCGACAAATACCATGAGACAGGCAAGGAGATAGTCAAGTGTTCCAACTGTGAGATGGCAGAAGGTGTCGACTTCCAGGAGCGTATCATAGACCAGTGCTGGCAGATGGGTTGTCCCGGCTGCTGGCACTGTGGCGAGTACATCGATGAAGAGGAGGTAAAGTCTCTTTGTGGAGAGTGCATCAGGGAAAAGCATGGCAATATAGACGAAGACGATTGCTCGACCATCTGTCCGAACTATGATCAGGGTCTCTCCGAGGTTAGAGAGCACTACGGATTGGATCTCGAAGAACTAAAGAGAGAAGAGGGTTACATCAATAACTAAATAGCCAAACAGCAGAACCTCAAACCAAGAAAGCCCGTGACTGATGACAAGGTTGCGGGCTTTTCCTATCCGTGCGGAGGAGAGATGAAAGATGATGAGATTAGGTCTACGAAAGAAAGAAAAGGATGGCTGCTGCCTTATCTCCTGAAGTTAGATGAGATCTTCTTCGGTCGATGGGAGTACTGGTTTAATATAATTGAATCGGACAAGATCCTTAAGGGACCTATCCCTCAAATTCCGTTCAAGGCTGCGGAAGAATACACAGAACGATTGGTTCAGAAGAATATCAGAAGATGTCTTGATAGAGGGTCAAGAGAGCTTTCATACTCATTGGGTCTGTTTGTCGACTGGATCATGTGGGGACTTGGGAAAGAAGAAGAATTTCCTAACGTATCAGAGAAGTTAGATGATTATTGGTATCGAACTTTCAACCTAGGTCTCTTTTACAAGGAACCTGCCGACCATTGGAGTATGATCGCCATGGAGTCAATGGGTAAGGGTAACGGTCATGGGTTCTTCCCCACTCCGGCAAGTGTGGTAAAGATGATGACGCAGATGACATTCTCCGGACAACCGATAGAAAAGCAGAAGAGAGCCTCATTGATGGACCCCTGCTGTGGGACAGGAATCATGTTTCTCTACGCCTCAAACCATACACTCAACATTCAAGGAAACGATATAAGCCCGATCCTGGTCAAGATGGCTAAAATAAATGCCTCTATCTATATACCCTGGCTCGCTTACAGGCCGGATAGTTTAACGATCTTCGACAGATCAGTAGACAATCTCCAAACTATTAACTTGAGCGCACAGCATTCAGTTGAAAATGATGGACTTGGAGGGCTGTCCGTAGCAGAACCTGACATATCAAAAGAACTGTTAACAGAGATATCTAAAAAGGAGAGGGTTAAATGAAGCTGATCTGTATCGACTGCGGTAACTATACATACTTTGCTGCTGATATCGAGATGCAGATGGCGGTTTTGTCTCATGATGGAAGTGTCTCAATTGAGAATGCAGAGCAGGAGAGCTACGACTATACGTCAGACTCAGTAAGAAGATCCTTGGATGACTTGATCGGATACGTACTGAGAACAGGTGAAGATCTCCTGATCTATAACAGGAAGATCAATCGATATGAGAACAGGTATATAACATGTGTCTGGTGTGGATCATCCAGCGTCACACCACCGTCTTGTGAGTATATCCAACCAGAAGAGTATCTGTCCATAGACGAAGAATTAAATAACAACCGAAATGAATATCTACGACTCAAAAAGGAGGGAAGAAGAGATGCATATCTATTGCCCGAACAGGGGTTGTAATAACGCAAAGAAGTTTCTGATCCCTCTATGGGTCCGGTGCACTTTCAGGTTCGATGATGACGGAAAGATAAAGCTGCTTCATCTGAAACAGTTGGAGTCTTTGGAGGAGAAACTTGCCGCTACAGGTAAGAGCGACTTCTCACTCACCTGTCAGGAATGCGGCGAACCGGCGGAGATAGTTTTCAATGAGTATGAATCTGTAAGTGAAGAGAGTTCACAAAAAGAAGCGTTGGAGGGACTCTAAATGGACGATTATAAGCAGATGATCAGAGAGTCAATTGCGACAGAGATCGGAGAGTGGATTGAGCGGCTGAAGATTCAAACACCGGAGATAAAGCTTACACGACAGTGGAAGGTCTTCTTTCCGAGAGGTTTTGAACCGGGCAACAATGTTCTGCCTGTCATTACCGGTTCAAAGGAAGGCAAGCGGCTGATAGGTGAAGTGAGTTTCATACTTCCGGAGACCCTAGAACTCGATACCGAAGACTTAAGCCTGACACTCAAAGATGAACCATTCAAGGAAACAAAAGAGCCAACGGTCACACCCGAACCGATGGAGGACTCGCTTGATCTATTGAACAGGATGGTAGTGAGTATAAACGAGTTTCTCTCCGGTGTTGAGATTGAGCGTCCCGGAAGAGGTGAGAACCGAAGAGAGACACCATTCTTCGGAATAGATGTCGAGAAGAAGAGCAAGCTGAACGTGATCTCTTTTGATAACGGCCAGAGCGGAGAGACGAAACTGTCTGTGGACAAGCTCGACACTGTCAAACGTGAGATGTTGGCATCAAGCCATCTTCCAGAATGGTTCAAGACAATCAGTTCTTATGAGATCAGGGACTCTCTACTTGAGAAACTGACCGAAGGATATATACACTACAAAACCAAACTCGGTCGTGATGTTCCGTTAAGAGAATTCTTTAGTGAATACACCGCTCATCTCAAGAAAACAGATAAGCTCCACGACTACTGTCCCTACAAGGCAAAGCCTGTAAACCTCACGGAGAAGGGACATTGTTTAGAGGATTACTGTTCAAAAAAACCTTACAACGCGCCGTGCAGCGTTCCCGGTCTAAAATTCGGTAAGAAACCTAAGGAGTAAATAAATATGCTACAGAATCTAATGAAATTTATTCAGTTGGCTCAAAAGATAGTACCAAAGAGATCGACTCTTCCGATACTAACTTGCGTTTGTGTTGAGGATGGCTATATAAGGGCGACGGATCTTGAAACGACCATCAGAATGCCGATCGACGATAAACGAAACTACACGCTCCCCTTCGGAGTCCTAAAGAGCATCATGAAATCGAAACCGCAGGAGATCGAGATCGATCTCCTGCCCAACCGGCAGGCCAAACTGAGCTACGACGGCAGAGATCTGCTTCTGAAAACACTCGATCCGGATGACTTTCCATTGTTGCCGAAGGGAAATTTCAAATCGATAGCTACGTGGCCCAACATGACTATCAAAGCTCTCGGGTGTATGACAGCCTTCACGTCAAAGGAGGAGCTTAAAGAGGCCCTCAGAGGCGTATATGTCAAAATAGGAGAGGATCTGACGTTCGCCGCGACCGATGGCCATCTATTGCGCGAAACGAGGATAAAGCTAGATGGTTCTTATGAGAAAGCCGAGTTCAAGGGAATCATACCCGTTCTTCCACTGGATATTGTAACACGCTGTGCGGGAAGCTCCACAGAGGTATCTTGTTCCAAGAGTCATATAAAGTTCACGCTACCATCTGAGATAGAAATATTCATACGGCTTATCGATGAGAAGTATCCGCCGTATGAGGAGTTCGTCAATGGCGAAAAGGAAAACTCGGTCGAGTTCTTGAAAAACGATATGACGACGCTTATCAAGGAAGCAAAGGAGTTTACGGATAAAACGACCTATAGAGCCGAGCTCGTCGCTTCAAATGGGTCGATAGAGCTAAGGACAGACGATCATGAGAGAGAACTCTCCTTTGAATCATCACTACCGGGAGAAAACAGGAAGGGCGGAAGTGAACGGACCGGCTTTAATCTCAAATACCTTGAGAAAGTCATTAAAAGTATCAACGGCGAAAGAATCAGATGGGAATACTCTAAGCCGATCGAGGCGAGTTATTTTCGCGGAATCGGAAAAGAAGATGAAGGTATAACTAATCTATTGATGCCAGTGCGGCTGGAGGATTAGTCATGAACGAAAACTTTATAATAGATCTTCCGGAGAGGATAGAAGACCGGATCGAGGATTTTAAACTCTCTGCCGCAGAAGATGAGAAGAACTACACGACAGCCAAGATAAAACTCTGCCGTGAACCGGAAACAGACAGACCACTTCTGTTTTACTCGCAGGAGCTCATCCGGAACTTTAAGGATCCTTATGACCCATTCGGTAAAAGACATCTGATTAAGGTCTTCACACCGTCCAATCATCAGGCAGTGGCCGACACCTCTCTTGAGGGGAAGTTCAAGGATACTGTTCTAGCCCATAAAGATCTGATACTGGATTACTCGCCACTCACCGATATCCATTCTCAAAATATGAATCTATTCATAGATGAGGATACGGCACAGTTCATGGATGATGTAGGGATCAATGTAGAAGGAATGGGTGAGGATTTCCGGTCGATAGAGTCCGTAACGGCGTCGCCCTTTCATGAAGAGGTCTCACATGATGCCATGGAACTCAAGAAAGAGCTCCGTCTACTCGGGGAAAGAGTGACTAATATCAAAAGGATGATGTCGGACGAGTTCGAAGATTACACCGATCCGGAGATTCTTAGCGACGGAGAGTTCGATACCAGACTCGCTAATGAGAACATATCCTCAAGCCTGAGTCAGGAGTACCTGACCGTCAAAGAGAAGATCGAGAGGGTGAAGTCTCAGCTGGGAGAGCTCTCCTCGGCGGTCTTCAGTGAAGTGTCAACGCTGATCAAACTACCCAAAGCGATCGACGTTACAGACGATATGTTCATCTTTTGACTTGAGTCAATTTAAAAAACTAGTGAGGTGACGAGATGCCGATATATGAATACAGGTGCAACAGTTGTGATAATCTTTTTGATCGACTCCAGAAGCGTGATGATGATGAACCCGATTGTCCGGTATGCGGTCGTGCCGTCATGAGGATTTTCAGTCCTACAGGGCTACGGTTCAAGGGAACCGGTTTCCACGCGACAGATTATGGAAAAAGAGGACCCAAGAACAGAGTGAGCGCAAGAAAGAGTTAAACAGCGAATATGAAGAGTACTCTTTTGATCTTAAGGTAATTGTGTACATTTATTTGGAAATACAAGTTGATTCATCTACATTCGATTGTATATTCAATGACTTTTAATTTGTATATCTTTAAGAAGAAGGGGCGGACCGATGAAAATACTGGTCACAGGAGGCGCGGGCTTCATAGCATCTCATATAGTTGATAAATATCTCGAAGCAAACCATCAGGTCGAGGTGATAGATGACATGTCCAGGGGAAGGAAAGAAAATATGCGCGATGATGTCGTCTATCACAAGATCGATATTAGAAGTGAGTCGGTCGCGAAGGTTTTCGAATCGGGAAAATTTGAAGTGGTAAACCATCATGCGGCTCAGATGGACGTTAGAAAATCGACCCAGGACCCGCTATTCGATGCAGGCGTAAATATTGTTGGAACACTGAATCTGCTTCAAAACTGTGTAAAGCACGGTGTGGGGCAATTCATCTTTGCTTCGACCGGTGGCGCGATCTATGGAGAGCAGGTAGAATATCCAGCGAGTGAGGAGCATCCGGCTCACCCGGTCTCACCGTACGGTGTCGCTAAACTCTCAGTCGAGCACTATCTTCATTATTATCATGTCGAGTACGCTCTTGATTATTCGATCCTACGCTATGCCAACGTATATGGCCCGCGCCAGAATCCATACGGGGAAGCGGGTGTCATAGCTATATTTGCAGCGAAACTACTCTCTGGCGAAGAGATAATCATAAACGGAGATGGCAAGCAGACAAGAGATTATGTGTATGTGGATGACATAGCTCGACTGAACACTCTTGTGCTGGGAGAAAAAGGGACTCGTATACTAAACGCGGGAAGAGGAAGCGAGGATGACGTAAATAGACTCTACTCGATCTTAAAAGAACTCACAGGCTATTCGGGCGAAGTTCATCATGGCCCGCCGGTAGCGGGTGAGCAGCGAAGAAGCTCTATCAGTTCAAGAAAGGCAAAGGAGCTATTCGGATGGGAGGGCAATGTTGATCTCGATGAGGGCCTTGCCAGAACGGTAAAATATTTTAAGGCTATTAATCGATAGGGCAGAGAAATTATTAAACTTTTTAAAGAGTGATTTGATCCCGTATTGTTTCTGTGAGTTTACTCTTCTTAAAAATAACAATCGCATTTTTGTAGACCAATTGATAAAAATGAATGACCCTGACAAACTCAGAATTATCGAGCAATCATAATAACGATAGTTTGATTAAAAGTAGTGTTACTTATTGTTATTACTATATTTATGGATATGACCATATGGTAAAACGATTGCGTATTTCGGTATAAAATTGGACACTTGTTAACGTTTATATTTAAAGTCAGGTCCGTATTTATCACCCTAGTCATTCACTCAGCTTGAAAAAGATTTTTATATTTCTACTTCTGATGAGACTTGAATCAATGATATTTATTATTTAGATTCCTGTTAGTTCACAATTCGTTGATCTGATTATATTAGTATATCTATATCATTAAATTGATCGCGTTAGAATAAGAAGAGTATAATATTTAAAGACCTTCTTTTAGATCTTTGAGTCGAAGGAGGGAAACTATGAAGGTACTGAAATGAGGGAGGGAGGGAGGAAGATGAAGTTTTTCGATAATTATTTTATAAAGATGATTGATGGTCTTCAAAGTGTCGATAAGAAGCTCTTGGAAGTTGCGGTAAAAAGCTTAATGGAAGTATCCGCAGGTGGTGGAAAGGTGATCATTGCGGGTAACGGGGGCAGCGCCGCAATGGCGAGTCACACGGCAGTGGACCTGACAAAGAACGCACAAGTTCGATCGATAAACTTCAACGAGAGCGATCTGATCACCTGTTTTGCCAACGACTTTGGATATGAAAAATGGATTGAAAAATCTCTTGAATATTATGCCGATCCGGGCGACTCTGTTATCTTAATATCCTCTAGCGGGAGCTCGATCAATATTCTAAATGCTGCGGATAAGGCAAAAAAGATGGGGCTTAAACTTATTACCTTCAGCGGATTTTCTCCCGATAACCAGCTCAGGGATAAGGGGGATCTGAACTTTTATGTAAACAGCGAAGAGTATAATATAGTCGAGATGTCGCATCATATCTGGCTTGTTGCCATGGTGGATCGGATTATTGATCTGAGATCTGTCTCCTCATCTATTTAGGATTAGCATTTTATGACAGAGTCTAAAGCCTGATGATACTCTGCCCGCTTAATGAGAAGCTTGGTAATAAAAGTGAGGTAATTATCTTCAAAGAGTTGCCAGGAGAGATGACAAAAAAGGCGGAGTGATCTTATTATATCATTCTGAACATCTTCTCAATTCTGTTAGTCCGCACGACCATATGTTATAAACATGTTAATTCAGGACAGAATAATTTCTGTCATACAGATCGGGCTATCGCGTAGAAGCTATTCCAAGTTGTTCTTTTACGACATTCCACAAATCATTTCTGATATTTATCGGTTTGAATAACATCGGAATATCCATTGCGTTCATCAATGTTTTGGCGCTTTCCTTTGATTTATCACCAGTGATCAAGATGATCTTCTGCTCAGGTTTAAGGTCACGAAATTTCTCTTGTAGAGTGAGCCCGTCCATGCCCGGCATCATAATATCAGATATAATGATATCCGGTTGGAAAGATTGAAATATGTTCAGCGCATCGTTCCCATTGCTTGCGGTCTGAACCAGAAAGCCCTTTTCCGTAAAAAATTCTCCGAATATATCTGTTATCGTCTCGTCGTCATCTATCACGAGAATTTTACTGTTGAAATACTCAACGGCGCTCAAAAGTTCTGCGGAGGGAGAGGGGATCTCCTTCATTAGACGTGTTATCATATTATGACTACTGCCCAAGGCATCCTGAAATTGCTCTTCCACCCCTGCCAATAATTGATTATCATTTTTAAGAGTCTCGAGTTCGGACATTTGAACGGTTATATCTTTGACGAACCCCTCATTGAATACGGGATTTTCATGTTCGTCTTTGACAGTTCGAAGTCTGATTTCAAGCCATACCTGTCTACCCTTTTTTGTCTTGAGCTTAATAACCGCCTGAGTTGTGACCGGATTATCCGGGGAAGATACGGTCTTACCAAGCATATGTTTATTGAGATTAGCAGGAACGCCTGAAGAGACGAGCTCTTCACTGCTTTGATATTCCAACAGGTTAGTTAACAGCTCATTGACTTGGAGAACTTTGCCGTCACGTGAACAGCGATAATATCCAAGTCCGATTTCGTTCGCTAATTCAATAGGGGTAAGAGTCTCTTGAATTGTATGGGTATTTTTTTCTAATTCATCGTCCACAATAATCTCCATGGTCTTAATGAAGTAAATACATAATTAAATCTTCATCTTACTTAACATAATTTACTAATAGCATGAAAATAATGCAAGGAAGCAATTTGACGAAGGGAATTAAAAGAGTATTACAGTTTGAGTGGGAGATAACCGCTGTAATTTCATTAATATAATGGTCTGAATAAACCATAATTGGGGTATATACCCCAACAGCAATAATTATTCTCTCCAAAATGTTTGGTATGGTGTATATAACCTATTATTGATAAATTCTATAAGTACAATATTATTGTATGTTTATAAATATTATTTTATTTATCAATATGACCTGCGTCACATGATTAATGTCACATAACCGTTGTGGCACAACACTTGCATCTATATTAGACAAACGAATTGAATAGAACTTAAGATTTAGGAGATAAAAAATGGGACAACAACAATTACTTTTGATAGTATTAGGAACGATAATCGTCGGTGTAGCTGTGGTTGTTGGGATAAACATGTTCACTACAGGCGCTATAAACTCAGAGCGTGATGCTCTGATATTGGATATAAACACCGTAGCTGCAACGGCTGCGTCATATTGGAGGAAGCCTGCTGCCTTAGGAGGCGGTGCCAGAAGTTTCGTGGGTATTAGCGATATAACATCTTTCGGGTCCGATTCATCAACAATGAATGGAAATTTTGTTATGTCGTCTGTTACAGCTAATCAATTCGTCTTGACCGCCACAGGTGCGAACGAAGGCGTTATCATAGTCGCAACCATCACCCAACAAGGTGTAACAGGTTCTCCCGCAATTACACTTCCTTAAAATAATATTAAACTCTCCCTCCCGAAGGAGTCGGTCTGATGCTACATCAGCGATAGCATGAGTCGGCTCCTTCAACTTTTTATTTAAGTTGCAATACCATTTTTCAACTAATATCTTTTACCCTAATTATTTATAGAGAGGAAAAAAATAATTATAATGAATGATGAATATAAATATGAAAAAGTTGCTCGTGATTTTATCACATTGAACAGAACAGGATTTCTATCCACCATTTCAGTGTCGGAGGCAGGTTATCCATTTGGCTCAATAACACCTTATGACATCGACAGCGAAGGGCGATTGATAATTCTAATAGCGGATATTTCCGAGCATTACAAGAATTTGACGGCTGACAATCGGGGGAGTATGTTGATATCCGATCAGTTTGGAAGCCATGACCCTCAATTGTATGCTCGGGCGACAGTTCTCGGTAAATTCGGAACAGTTCCCGATGACGAGCTTGAGGAAGTAAGTTGGTCATATAAAAGTCGATTTCCAGATGCCGTTGAAAGGGAGAGGCAGCACGGTTTTAATTATTGGAGGTGTGTGCCGTCTAAAGTCAGGTGGATAGGTGGATTCGGTCTTATCGGCTGGATCGATGGCGTGGCGTATTCCGACGTCGTTCCTGATCCTCTGGCGTATGTTGGTTGGGATATACTGCAACACATGAATATTGATCATGAAAAATCACTGTATACTTTACTGAAAACCTATGGCAAGATTGATATAGACGCCAAAAGGATCGAAATGACCGATCTGTGCGAGAACAATTTTACGCTCCAGTTTAGCGATGGGGTTAACTGGAAGAGAGTAACAATAGATTTTCCTGAAACAGCTGAAGATTCGATCGGAGCACGCAAGCTGTTCATATCCATGTTGGAAAAAGTGTCCTAATCGAGATTGGAAATAGTCCGAATATGCATATCTGGTCATTTCTTTGTAAATAAACCAGAGATCGATCGGGAGTAAGAGTGGCAAAAAAGAAAAAGGTAGATTCAAGAGAGATTGGGCTCGAAATGGGCTTACTTCTAGGCAGGTACTTCCAGCAAAGTGAAGATCTCCACTACGGATATTGGCCCAAAGATCTTGAAGTTCAATTTTCCAACTTTTCCACGGCTCAAAAAAATCATTCAGAATATATTATCAAAAACATTCCTAAAAACACAAGGACTATTCTCGATGTAGGAGCCGGTGCGGGCGGTCTGGCATCAAAACTTGTCGCTAAAGGCTATTCGGTAGATTGCGTATCTCCAAGCGAATTTCTTTCGAATAAAATTGCCGAAAAATTAAGCGCAAGTTCCGATATATTCCGATGTAAATTTGAAGACCTGAATACGGAAAAGAAGTATGATCTGATAATCTTCAGCGAAAGTTTTCAGTACATTAAATTAGAAATAGGATTAAGAAAATCGTTGGAACTCTTGAACGAAGCAGGTCACATGCTGATATGCGATTTTTTTCGTACAGATGCTAAGGGTAAAAACCCGCTTCAAGCGGGTCACGATCTGACAAAATTCTATGCTTCGATAGAAAACACTGAATTCAAAAAAATCAAAGATGAGGATATCACTCGCGAAACGGCTCCGACAATTCAGATTCTCGACGAATTCCTCTCTGAATGTCTCGGACCTTTAACAGAGTTAGGATCTATATATCTGGACGGAAATTATCCTCGTTTCATGAAGCTGCTGAAGTGGAAGTTTAGGCAAAAATTTGACAAGCTGAATCGGACCTACTTTTCGGGTCAGATAAACACTGAGGCTCATATGAAATATGTTAATTATCGGCTGTTGTTATACAAAATATAAGCTTGAGAACTCTTTGTCTCGGCGATAATGGGTTTTCACCATCGGATATGGAAGGAGGTCAATCTGATTGATACTAAACCTTCTACAAAGTAAGTTAATCCGATATATACTAATTTCATTTCACCGAAAAGTTAATGGAGAATGAAAAGTAGTTAACAATTATTAATTTTATTTATAATTAAGCATCCGGGAGATTGTCGTCTATGGATATGCCAAACAGAAGATTTGCAGCTATCATGATATCCGAGAAATACTGTTCATGATGACAATGGCCAAAATACAACTATCTCTTCGCTCGGAACGCTTTCCCCTCCTTCCCGCTCGCCTGACAATAGTCGGGCAGGGAAAAGGATGGGACGAAAGTCGGGGTGTGTCAAAGATTCTCCTTCGGAGCCCTGACCGCAAGGAATTTAAATGACCGAAAAGCCAAAAAGAAAACTTGCCGCCATCATGTTCACCGACATGGTCGGCTATACCGCTCTTATGCAGAAAGACGAAAGCAAAGCGAGAGAGTTGATTCAACGGCATCGTGAACTGATGAAGCCTCATGTGGAGAAACATGGCGGTGAGATACTTCAGTTTGTCGGTGACGGAACTTTCTGTACATTCGACAGCGCCATCGAAGCCGTAAATGCCGCTCTGGAAATCCAGTATGTGTTCAAATTGGAAGACGAGATGTCGCTGCGTATAGGCATTCACGTGGGAGATGTAGTGGTCGAAGGGGACGAGGTTTATGGTGACGGCGTAAACGTCGCGTCACGGATCGAACCGCTTGCCGAGCCGGGCGGAATTTGCGTCACGGATAAGGTTTATGATAATCTGAAAAATCAGCAGGGGATGAAGATCACCTCTCTCGGCGAGAAGGAACTGAAAAATGTGCAGGATTCTCTTAAAATCTATTCAATAGAAGCTTCAATGGTTGAAGATTCCGGTAAAACGGCAGATGCAACACCTCCCGACAAGGCAGTCGATGAATCAAAGAGAGAGAGCAAAACCGGTAAAAAGAAAATTATCTATATGGCAGTCGCGGCGTTAGCAATCATCTTTCTTTCCGCCTGGCTGCTGCCCATATTTGAGCCGGGCGAGCGACAGCTGGAGGCATCGGGTGAGATACGCTCTATCGCAATCCTGCCTCTTGATAATCTCTCGAATGATTCCGATCAGGAGTATTTCAGTGACGGGATGACCGAAGCGTTGATAGCGAACATAGCAAAGATACGTTCTCTTAAAGTCATCTCACGCACTTCCGTTATGCGATATAAAGGAACGGATAAATCACTGCCCGAAATTGCTAAAGAATTAAATGTAGACGCCATTCTTGAAGGTTCCGTATTGCACGCTGAGGGCGAAGTACGAATAACGGTCCAGCTGATTCGCGCTTCAACAGATGAACATTTGTGGGCAGAGAGCTACACAGACAGATTAGAAAATATTATGATACTTCAATCCAAGATAGCAAGAGCGGTCGCCAAAGAGATCAAACTAACGCTTTCTCCCGAAGAAGAGCTAAGACTTTCATCGAATAAAAAAATAATTCCCGAAGCGCACGAAGCCTACCTGAGGGGAAAACATTTTTGGAATAAACGAACTTTCGATGATATACTAAAAGCATTAGAATTTTATAAGAGTGCGGTGGAGGTAGATCCCACATACGCATTGGCTTATATAGGCGAAGCTGAAAGTTATAGCCTGCTCCATGAATATGGGAATATGCCCTCGCAGGAAACTTATCCGAAAGCGGTGGCGGCTGCGAAAAAAGCGTTGGAGATCGATCCCACACTTGGAGAGGCTCACATTGTAATAGCGTATGCCTATTATGAGCACTACTGGGATTGGGAGAAAGCGGAGGAAGAATTCAAGATAGGAATAGAATTGAGCCCTAATTATGCAACTGGACACCAATGGTATGCTGAATTTCTTTTTAGAATGAGACGATTTGAGGAGGGGAGGAAGGAAATAAAGATCGCCCGCGAACTTGATCCGCTATCAATGATAATTCATCTAAATGAGGGTTTTGGCTATATATTGTCCGGTGATAGATACATTGGAATAGAAATTCTCCAAAATTTATCTAAGTTTAATCCTGAAAGCCCGTTTGTTCAATTTACCTTATATGCTTCATACAGAGTTGAAGGCAATGATGAAGAAGCTTTTAAATCTTTTTTTCGTGAATTAGATTTAGTCGATGTCTCTACTGAAGAAATAGAAAAGATTAAAGTCGCTTATGAAACCGATGGATGGAGAGGAATTGATTTGATGTTTCTTGAGCGGGATATTAAGGAGAGGGAGAGTCCTACCGATATTGCCAGGGATTACATTTGGCTAAAAGATTATGAAAAAGCGATAGATTGGCTTGAAAAGGGATTTGAAGAGAGGGACTTTGGAATGACTCAGATCTATTCATTTCCAATTTATCGTGCAGATGAACTGCTTCAAAATAAACGATTCCAAGCGATACTAAAGAAAATGAATTTTCCTAAATGACAGATTCTCCCAAACGGAAATTAGCAGCCATCATGTTCACTGACATGGTAGGTTACACAGCTCTCATGCAGAAAGATGAAACAAAAGCACGGGCGCTGATCGAAATGCAGCGCGCTCTTATGAAACCGTACCTGAAAAAGCATGGGGGTGAAGTGATCCAGTTTGTCGGTGACGGAACATTTTGCAGGTTTGAAAGCGCTATCGAGGCAGTGAACGCCGCACTTGAGATACAAAATATCATGGAAGTAGAGCCGGAGCTGAATCTTCGCATCGGAATACATGTTGGCGATGTTGTTATTGAAGGAGATGAAGTGTATGGTGACGGTGTTAATGTTGCGGCCCGGATAGAGCCGTTGGCAGAACCGGGGGATGTGTGTGTTTCTTCGCGTGTCAGAGACGATATTAAGAATCAATCAGGATTAAGTTTGACATCCCTCGGAATGAAGGGATTGAAAAATGTCGATGAAGAGATTGAGGTGTTTTCAGTTTCCAAAAGCGGTGAAACAAAGATACCGATCTCCGATATGCATAAAGAGAGCCCAAAAGGCGGAGTTGACAAACTTAAATGGTTTGGAACCGCTGCTCTGGTCACGGTTTTAGCCATTATCGGACTCAAAATTGACTTCGGCACCATGGATGCCGAGTCAACAGAAGAGCTGAATAGTTTTAGTATAGCTGTACTTCCATTCACTAATATGAGCGCGGATGCCGAGAACGAATTTTTCGCTGACGGAATTACAGAAGATATTCTTACTCAGCTTTCTAAGATAAAGAGTTTAGAGGTGATCTCCCGAACCTCGATCATGCAATACAAGAACACGACTAAAAGTATGAGTCAGATAGCAGAAGAACTTGGAGTAGCGACGATTTTAGAGGGGAGCGTCAGGAGGGGCGGAAACCGCGTCAGAATAACCGCTCAGTTGATAGATGCGAGGACTGATAAACATATCTGGGCTAACAGTTACGACAGAGATTTAGACGATATCTTCGCCATACAGACCGACGTTGCTATCAAGATCGCAGCAGCTTTGGAGGCATCACTAACACCCGAAGAAGAGAAACGCATCAATGAAAAACCCACTGATAACTTGGAAGCATATGATTATTATCTGCGTGGTAACGAATATATGGCGAGGGATTTTCAATCTTCAAGTTTTACACTTGCTATTCAGATGTATGAACAGGCAATTGAGCTAGACAGGAATTTTGCCAATGCATATTCCAGATTATCATTTGCTCATTCGCAGATGTATTGGTTTTATCATGACAGGACAGAAGAACGACTTAGAAGATCTAAGAAAGCATTAGATAGAGCATTGATCATAAACCCCGATCTCCCGGAAGCGCACGCAGCATTTGGATGGTATTATTATCATGGATATTTGGAATATGAAAATGCCCTTATGGAATTTCAAAAAGCAATTGATCTGGGACTAAATAATAGCCTGTTATATGTGGGAATTGCCTCCGTTCATAGAAGACAAGGAAAAATGAAAGAAGCAATTGTCTATTTTCTCAAAGCAGAGGAATTAGATCCTCGCTCAACAGACGCATATTTTAATACGGCAGAGACTTATATGTTACTCAGACAGTATGATGAAGCAGTGAAGCACCTGAATAAGGCAATCTCTCTTGCGCCTGATCAAATGTTCAGTTATAATATTAAATTGTATCTCTATTTACAGAAAGATGCTGATCTTAAGAAAGCTAGATCAGTACTTGCTCAAGCAACAAAGAATGTCATCTCTGAATCGGATATCTTTTTCGTTTTAATGAATTACACAATAAATATTTTTGAAAGAAATTATGAAGATGCTTTGTATTCATGGTCTAAGGGAGATGAAGATGCCATTGATGGTCAGTTCAATTATACTCACCACTATCATATTAAGGCATCGATATATAGATATCTTAAAAATCCTGAATTAGAGAAAACTTATTATGATTCTGCGTTGACAGTTTATAAAAGTATGATAGAAGAGAATCCAAAGGATAGCCGGCTTCATAGCTCTATCGGATTAGTATATGCTGGTTTAGGGAAAAAGGAAGAAGCAATAAGAGCCGGTAAAAAGGGTGTGGAACTTCTGCCTATCAGCAAGGAAGCATGGCGAGGCGCGATTCGAGTTAGGGACCTCGCAAATATATATGCAGTTGTGGGAGAATTTGATCTGGCTCTTGATGAAATAGAACTACTGCTCTCTGTTCCAAGTACCTTGTCTGAGAATATTTTACGTCTTCATCCGAAATGGGATCCGCTTCGGAAGCATCCTCGATTTATTGCGCTCTTAAAAGATTAATTTTTAGTCGGGGAAGGACTCGCATTTCCCATATCGACTATAACTTTCCACTTTCCGTCGGCTTGTTTTCGCCAGATATTGAGATACTTTCCAAACATTTTGGTTTCCGTGCCATCACTGTTCCGGACTACAACGACAAATTTTCCCCAAGTCCAGCCGAGATCGCCTGAACTCGCGACATCCGCTTTCACGGGTGTCCAAAGGAGGTCATAGTGGTCTCCCTTCATCGTTTCATAGATAGCGTTTTTGCCATAGATAGGCAGGCTCCCTTCAGGAAGCTGCATCGCATTATCTGCGAGGTAGAGATAAAACGCCGCTGAAGGACCTTTTTTGACCGAGGTACGCGCGAATTCATAATCTCTGTCGAGTAGGATCTTTCGTTCGGCTTCAATATCAACCTGAGCGAATGCTGCAGCGTAGCTGCCGAATGAGAGGAAGACAAAAAGAAACACTGTTTTTATTATTGAATTAAGTTTCATAACAACTGTTCTCCTAATTTATCTGTTGCCTGATGCCATTTTAAGAGCTTCAGGCAGCTTTCTGAGTTTCAACATACTGATAGTTCCGAATATAGGTCCTGCTACGAGAATTATAAAAGCAAAGTTCCAGCCTATATTATCAGCTATAACAGGGATCAGTCTGATGCTTATCATCGTCAAAAGAAATCCCATGCTTGTTTGAAGCGCAAGCGTTGTTCCGACATATCTCGGATCTGAGAGTTCGCTGACCGCGGCGCTGAACTGAGCGCTGTCCGCTACAACAGTGAAACCCCAGATAAGCGCAATAATTGTCATCAGCATCGGATTTTGAAAGAAAAACCCGATCGTCAGCGCGCAGCTGCCGGAGATTACCATGCTCCACGAAGTCAGTTTCGTTCTTCCGAGCCTATCGGCATATTTACCTGCAAGAACAGATCCTAATCCGCCGACGGCGATAACGCTGAACCCGAGTAGCTGCGCGGATTGTTCGCTCCAGCCAGCCGATCTGTAACTAAGTATAAGAAAGAGGGGAAGCCATGTCCACATCGCATAGAGCTCCCACATATGACCGAGATAACCGAAATTTGCAAGCCGTGTAGGCCGGTCCAAAAGGATTTTGCTAATATACCGCCAATCAAATGGAGCTGTCTGACGGAGATAGGGACCGGCTTTCAGGAAGAACTGCGCAAGAAGCGCTCCCGTCACTGCCAAGAACGAAGAGAAATAGAGAACATTTTTCCATCCGGGAATTCCCTCAGCGCCGAGAAGCGGAATCGCGTTAAGTAGATGAGGGAGGGCGGAGCCGATGGTTATTGCCCCGACTAAAATCCCTATACCCAATCCGAGGTCTTCTTTACACCAGGTAGCCATCAGTTTCATTCCTGGAGGATAAACTCCTGCGAGAAACATTCCCGTCATGAATCGAAGAAAAATAGCAACTTCCGGACTTGGGTTCAGCAATGGAATTGCAAGATTAAAGAGCGCCGCTGAAAGTGCGCTCAGGGTAAAGAGCCTACGAACCGAAATGCGGTCTGAAATGTTCGATACAGCGCTCAGCAGCGCTCCGACTACAAATCCGATCTGAACGCTCATGGTCATCCAGGCTTTTTGCGAGTCACTCAATCCCCATTCTTCGGTCAATTGAGGCAAGACAGCGGAAGCGGAAAACCATAACCCCATTGCTAAGAGCGCCGAAGCAGCCAAAATGGCGATGTTATACCATTTTCCGTCAAGCGCTTGTATATCGTTATTTGAACTCATAAAACCGGTCTGCCTTTCTGTCAAGGAGACTGAAAAATAGCGTTAACGGGTCAATCAATCAAACTAATAATTACGAATTGAGCTTTGCTATGTAGAAATTCCTTACATAAATTCAAGTATATGTAAAAGTCAATTTTATCAAACATTTATATAACTTGAAAAAACGGAGAAATAAGTGAATAAAAAAACTTTTAATCTATTAATAATCTCATTATTAGTTGGCTCGGTTTTTATTTCAGGCTGTTCAAAAAGAGAAAAAGGCGCCGGCAGTATGGTTACCATAAAAGGTTCAGATACTATGG
>SORT01000017.1 GCA_004402895.1 Fidelibacterota bacterium MT.SAG.3
CCGAACTGATCAGTCTTTTTTGCAGGGCAACCAGATCATCTCCCAATTCCTCTGCAAGACTTAACATATCATCTGCGCCGTTACCATTTTCTAAAATGTCTTCGATCTCTTCAAGCCAGACGGCACTGCCATTTTTTTCTGCGAATTGTTTAACAAAATTCAGCATCTTTTCGACTTCTTGACGCATAGACCGAACCGCGCCGTCAAAGGGACAGATGATGTCACAGTCGAGACCAAACCGTCGCGCCTTCCAATAACCATCAAGGAGGTAAGTATCATTGACCGGTTGTTCGAGTTTTCCACATTTAAAATCGTCTATTATCTGACCGACAAGCGCCTGAGCCAAAGCTATAAACGCACCCGTTCTTCTCAGCGAACTATGTACATCAAACATCCTGAATTCTACTGTTCCAAAGGTCAAGTGCGGTCGCACTTTCCACCATATCTGTCTCGCTTTTGTAATGCTGCCCGACTCTATATATTTATCAACGAGAGTTTGATATTCTTCCAATCCGTCAAGATGAGGCGGTATTCCCGTTCGAGGGAATGTTCCAAACTGAACTGTCCGTGTGGACATCAAGCCAGTTCTAACTCCGTCAAAAAATGGTGAATTAGCTGAAATTGCCATTAGCGGAGCGATCCATCTCCGCAGTGTATTATTCACTCTCACAGCCTTGTTTGGACCATCGATACCTATATGGACATGTAATGCGAAAGTGATATTCCTCCGTGCTAAATATTGCAGCTGGTTCTTTACCCATTGGTAATCTTCTGTATCCACAAATTTTTGTTTCTTCCAGTCTGCGAAGGGATGAGCGCCGCTTAAACCCAGAACAATATCGAATTGGGAAGCGATCGCAGCTGATTTTCGACGCATCTCCCCGATAGCACTGACCGTTTCATCAACAGTTCGATTTATCCCGGTTCTTACCTCAAGAACCGAAAGTAAAAGTTCATACGAAAATTGTTTTCTTAAATCAGGATCTGCGGCGTCCATCAACTTATCAACTATGTTTACGAGATCACCCGTTTCAGGATTACAAAGCTGATACTCTTCCTCGATACCGATCGTGAGCGGCTCATTTTGCTTATAAATTTCTAATATCTTATCGATCATATAATCTTAGTTCCATAATAATAAATGTATTAAAAGAGGATATCTTAGAAAATTGCAGGCTCAATGTACACTCCCATCGCTTCTTTCAGGCAGTCTATAATTTCGCCTAAAGTAGCGTAAGAACGTGCCGCTTCCAAAACATGCGGCATTATATTTTCTTCAGCCGTAGCAGCCTTATTTAAAGAGGATAAAGCTTTCCTGACTCGCGCGTCATCCCTTTTTTCTTTCATTCTGTTTAGCGACTCATTTTGTTCGTTCTCTGTTTCGGTCATTATCTCTAAGAGTGGTATGGATGATTCTTCATCTTCGTTTATGAAATCATTTACTCCCACCATTATACGCTTTTTAGACTCGAGCTTTTTCTGGAATTCATATGCGGAGCGCGCTATCTCTCTCTGCAGATAACCTTCTTCTATCGCAGGGATAACACCACCCAGCTGATCTATCCTTTCAAAATAACTTTCAGCTTCTTTCTCAAGCCGATCGGTAAGAGCCTCAACGAAATACGAGCCCGCTAACGGATCGATAGTGTCGGCAACGCCCGATTCATACGCAACAATTTGCTGCGTGCGGAGCGCAATTTCAGCTGCCTTTGCCGATGGAAGCGCAAGCGTTTCGTCCATAGAATTAGTATGAAGACTCTGTGTCCCGCCCAATACTCCTGCGAGGGCTTGCAGGGCTACTCTCGCTATATTTATCTCAGGCTGCTGTGCGGATAGGCTTACCCCCGCTGTCTGCGTATGAAATCTCATTAGCCATGAGCGTTCGTTTTTCGCTTTATATCGTTCTTTCATATGACGCGCCCATATTCTTCGAGCTGCCCGATACTTTGCTATCTCCTCGAAAAAATCGCTGTGAGAATTGAAAAAGAAACTCAGTCGCGGAGCGAAATCATCTATATTCATTCCGGCATCTATCGCTGCATCCACATACGCAAATCCATCCGCAAGAGTAAAAGCCAATTCCTGTGCGGCGGTTGAACCTGCCTCGCGTATGTGATAACCGCTGATGCTGATCGTGTTGTACAACGGCATCTCGTCGGTACAGTATTTCATCATGTCGGTAATGATCCGCATCGAAGGACGCGGAGGAAAGATATATTCCTTCTGAGCAATATATTCCTTAAGGATGTCGTTTTGCAACGTACCTCTGAGTTTTTCAAATGGAACACCCTGCTTTTCCGCTACTATCATATAATACGCCAACAAAACTATCGACGGACCATTGATGGTCATAGATACGCTCACCTCATCGAGTGGAATCCCTGCAAAGAGAACTTCCATGTCCGCAAGAGAAGATATCGCAACACCGCATCTGCCTACTTCTCCTAATGATAGTTGCGCATCCGAATCATATCCCATTAGTGTCGGCATGTCAAAAGCGATCGATAAACCCGTGTTACCCTTTTCAAGCAGGAATTTAAACCGCTCATTGGTGTCTTTTGCCGTTCCGAAACCTGCGAACATCCGCATTGTCCATAATCTGCTCCTGTACATTGAAGCGTGGATACCACGTGTGTAGGGATATTCCCCGGGGAATCCTAACTTCTCCATATAGTCGTCTGAAGGCTCCCCTTCAGGAATATAGAGCGGCTCCAACGGTATTCCTGACATGGTCTCAAAATCGGAATCACGTAATTTTGATGCTGAAAATGCTTCTTCCCATCGCTTTTTCGCTTCTTCAAACAATTTTTTCTTATCACTCGCCATTTTCAAGCCCTTGCATTAGGATATTGTACGTTGTTTACAACTCAACATCTGAAAACGCTGTGAAATTGATTACATATCGTAGACAAAATAATTTATTTCTTTGAATCACTTTTCCGAATTCGATTCTGCGACTGAAGGTTCCGTTAAATCTTCCTTTTCAATCTCCTCCGCTTTTGAATCAACTTGAGATTTTCGCGGCACAGTCAGTTTACGCGCCGCAAAAACAAGCGCAGCAGAAGCCTCATCTTCGCTATCCGCCATAAGAAGCGTTGTTTGTTTTGTGAGAGATTCCCGTACTTTCCCGCTGAAAGGTATCGACCCGATATACTCCGGCGATATAGAAAGATATCTCTCCACTAATTCCACCATTTTAGGTCCGATGGCTTCTTCGTGGCTGTTTTGCACAAAATTAACTACTATTCGAAGATCGATAGCATCAATGGTAGATTCCAATTCTGCCGCCGATTCAGGTGAAATTTCCTTTGCTTTCAATAAAAGTTCATGCACGCTTTTGATCCCTTCATCATTTGTAGGATTGCGCGCTTGGTCAATCAGATCGTGCAACTTCAAATCTTTTTGAAAAACGGTTAGTAGTTTTCTGTAAATTGATGCTTTTATAAAGCCGTAAGCAGATTCTATGGCGGGTTTTTCCGGTATTGTTACTACAATTCCCGTATGCGCCATTGAAAAAAGATCAAGTGTGTTATATGAAGTTCCGGCTCCCACATCCAACAGTACGTAATCCGCTTGAAGTTGTTGGATATGTCTCATGAATTTCAGTTTGGTAAAATATCTCGGATTAGCCATCCCGACAATTTCATTGCTCCCGGGCAGTATTTTTAGGTCGTCAATGGAAGTTTCTAATAATAATTCATCCAACGTAGAGACCTTACGCAAGAAAAAGTCATTGATGGTAACTTTAGGAGTCTTGATCCCGAGATATGAATGAAGATTTGCTCCACCGAGATCGGTATCAACAACAATTACTTTTTTACCGAACTTAGCAAGCCCTACGGCAATATTTGCTGCGAACATGCTCTTCCCGACACCGCCCTTACCGCCGCCTACAGCCCATATTATCGATCGTGGCATTATTCGACTTCCTCTAAGTTCGCTCTTAAAATCAATTCCACCAATCGTGTCAATACATCGATTTTCTTGTTTAAAATCCCCAACCGGTCATTCTGAAGCGAAATTAATTTGAAAAGATCCTCTGTAGACGCTTTAGGATTTAAAGGTTCCTCCTCAACTATAGATGCAGATTCCTGAAGAGTAGGTGTTTCTATCGAAACTGCCTCTCCGTTTGAACCGTTTTCGGGATTTTCCTCTTCTACCGGAGGATCACTGCTTTCATCAGGAGCAAGATTGCTCACTAAATCATCAATATCCCGCAGTTCATCGTCAGACAAATTCTTCATAATTTTTTTCCATTTATCTGGTTTGTCGTTTCCGATATTTTAGCGTCAATTTCCTTTTCACTCTGTTCGAGTTCCCCGAATTTATCCATTAATCTGTCAACTTCAGCGATTGCCTGCTTATCTGTCCGAAGCCATCGCTCGTTGTTACTGTTTTCTTTTTCAACCGTTTCCTGAATTTCATTTTTAGGTGTCTCAACAGAATCTGTAGTTTCTGCTTCTTCGGAGATCTCATATGAGCTCCCGGTCTTTCCCGAATCGTCATCTTGTTCATCATCGTTGACGGAATGATTTTGCTTATTACGAATCACGTATATCGAAAGTGCGCCAATGATCAACAGGAGCGCTCCTATTAATGTGTAAAGCAATTTTCTGTCTCTGCCGAATCCGGTGTCTTCAACTTCTAACGGTTTTTCTGCCGGAGATTCGATACTTGGAAATCCACTGATAGCAGAAAGCCTGGCTTCCGCCTGGATTACTTTTTCTTCGGATTTTCCAACTGCAACGTATCTTGACAGCTCGATAATAGCGGCAGAAGTGTCTCTTTCGGCAAGCAATATATCCGCTAAATACAAGTGTGAATCCCCCCATCTTTCTTCATCACTAAGAGCTTTTCCAAAGTTGAACTTCGCCATGTCATACTGATTTCGGTCTTTTCTGATCATTGCCGCATAAAAATAAGCGTCTGTGTATCCTGGACGTATCCTCAACGCTTCTCTGAATTTTAATAATGCGTCATCGTATTCTTTTCTGCCGAAGTAATCTATCCCTTCCTGTAAAAATCGTTCCGCATTTGAAAGTTTACGTTCATCGGATTTATAAATATCAACGACCACTCTGTCAGGTTGTTCAAAATAATGTTTTCGTAGAGTTGATGTTGAAGCCATTATCCTGATGGAAACTATAATTCCGTCTGCAATTTTTTTAATCTCTACCTTTTTGACCACACCATCATCAATAGTGAGATCACCTACATCTGAAGCTATGTTTACGGCGCTGAAGATCAACTCAACTGTCTTTTCTGTGGTAAGATCATTGATGACAGGTTGCACTCGACCGGAAAATTCAAAGACTATCCTCGTATATTCGTCATGAGTGCCGTAACGAATATTCATTAGTTCCGGCTGCTGCGCCAACAAGGAGCCGGCTGTCAAAAACACTGATATGAGAATGAAGTTTCTTTTCATCTGGTTTTTATCGATCTCTGTTCAAGTTTATCTGATGTCATTATTCAAATAGGATTTACTTCACAAGTTCTTTGAGATTCCTGCTCTTTGCTGTTTTCTTTATAAGATTTGAAATATAGTCCGCTATCTTCTCTGGAGAGAGTCCCACATCATCAAGCAATTGTTTTCTTGGACCATGAGTCACAAATTCATCAGAAATTGCAAGAGTGTGAAAACTTTCTCTGATATTGACATTCTCAGCACACCAGTTTCGCAAGTTTACACCGAATCCACCCAGTCGTGTGTTCTCTTCTATCGTAATCACTATCGAATATTCCCTTGCGAGCTCTTTCATCATTTTCTTATCAAACGGCTTGATAAATCTGCAATTCACCACTCCCGCGAAAATATCTGATTCCAGTAAAATTTCCCTCGCCTTCAGAGAGTTTTCCACCATAGAACCTACTGCTAAAAGTACAACCTCTTTCCCATCCTGTAAATTTTCCCAACTGCCGATCTTCAAAATCTCCGGTTTTAGTTCGGGTTCATATTTTATGGAACAATCTTTGGGATATCTAACTGCAAACGGGCCATCCGCTTTCTCGAGAGCGGTGTACAGTAAATTTCTGAGCTCATTTCCGTCCTTAGGAGCGCACACCGTCATATTCGGGATAGTCTGTAGATACGATAGATCGAATACACCCTGATGAGTAGGACCATCCGGACCAACAAGTCCTGCCCGGTCTAAAGCAAATATTACAGGCAGATTTTGGATCGCCACATCGTGGATCATATGATCATATGCTCTTTGTAGAAACGTGGAATATATCGCTGCGATCGGTTTCATCCCTTGCGCTGCTAATCCCGCACTGAATGTTACCGCATGACCTTCCGCGATTCCTACATCAAAAAATTTATCGGGATACTTCTCGGCAAACTCAACGAGACCCGTGCCCTCTTTCATTGCGGCGGTTATAAGACAAACCTTCTCATTATTTTCCACGAATTCGCATGCGATATCGCCGAAGACCTTAAGATAATCAGGCGCGGGCGGTTTTGTGCTTTTACCGCTTCCTTTTATACCGTGCCAGGTCACAGGATCAATTTCCGCCGGTTCGTAACCCTTACCCTTACGTGTAATAATATGCAGAATTTTAGGTCCCTTGATAGAATTTAATTTTTGTAAAGTTGAAATCAACTCTTCAAGATCATGTCCGTTTATCGGTCCGAAATAGCGTATGCCGAGTTCTTCGAAAAAGATACCCGGTACGATAAGATTTTTTAATCCTTCATCGATACGCTTTGCGAGAAGCCGTATCCGCTTCTTCCCCATAGGCAGCTTGCCTGTTAATTTCCACAATTCATCTCTGACCCGATTATAAAGAGGATTTGTAAGCATACGTGTAAATAGTTGTGAAACAGCCCCTACATTCTTTGAAATCGACATTTCGTTATCGTTAAGGATAATAAGCATATCGGTTTTCAACTGTCCAACATTGTTCAGAGCTTCAAAAGCAAGACCACCGGTCATACCGCCGTCACCGATGATGGCAATTGCACGGCTATCTTTTCCTTGCAATTCCATTGCCTTCGCGAATCCGAGGGTTGCCGAGATCGAGGTCGAAGCGTGGCCGGCCCCGAAAGCATCATGTTCACTCTCACTCCGTTTTAAAAAGCCTGATAGACCTTTATACTGTCTAATAGTATCGAACTGCGGGTTTCTACCGGTAAGGATTTTGTGAGCATACGCTTGATGCCCTACATCCCAAATCATTTTATCTACCGGACTGTTATAAACATGATGAAGAGCGACTGTTAATTCAACTGCTCCGAGAGGACCGCCGAAGTGTCCGCCCTTTTCCGTCACTACCTTGATTATCCGATCTCTTATCTCATCGCAGAGAGATTTTAACGCATCAAGCGAGAGGTCTTTGATACCCTCGGGAAGTTGGACTTTATTTAACAATTTTTCTGACATTTAATTTAATTTTTCCTTAGAAAGAAGTAATTGATTGATAAAATATTTATGAACTGCCAAGCTATCGGTCAACTCGGGATGAAAAGTGGTAACCAGCACATTTGAGTTTCTTGCCATTACCGTTTCACCCTCATAAGTTGCCAATGATATAACATCCTCAC
This sequence comes from Fidelibacterota bacterium MT.SAG.3, assembly GCA_004402895.1. Classification (GTDB taxonomy): domain Bacteria; phylum Fidelibacterota; class SORT01; order SORT01; family SORT01; genus SORT01. The sequence goes on from SORT01000017.1 coordinate 7,547, forward strand.
CACTCTTCAATATTCTTGGAGCCCGGATGAACAGAGCGTGGAACGGGTTTCCGTTAGTGAACTCAAGCGAAATATCAGCTGAAAAGGAGTCTAATTGTCTTCCGAATCCATTTCGTTTCAGCTCGATGTTTATCGCTCCGAATCCGATCACCCTGTCCGTATCGATCTGATTCGACAGTAGGATCAATCCCGCGCATGTGCCCATTACAGGTTTGGTTTTTACAAATTCCGCAAGAGGTTCTTCGAGTGAAAATGCTTTTATTAATTTCGTCATTGCCGTTGATTCGCCACCCGGAATTATCAATCCGTCCACAGCTGACAACTCCGATTTATTCCGTACCAATTTACCGTTTACACCCACAGAATACAGATGCGAAAGATGTTTATCGAAATCTCCCTGCAAAGCCAAGACTCCGACAGTTTTATTTGACTTCTTTTCTACCATCCACGTTCCTGCAATAGTTGTCCTTCCGGTATTTCTGAAATATCTAACCCCTTCATTGCTTCTAACAAACCCTCAGAGACACGGGCAAGCAGTTTTGGGTTATCCCAATGTGTTGTTGCTTCTACAACTGCCTTGGCTCGTGCAGCTGGATCTTCCGACTTGAATATTCCCGAACCGACAAAGAGTGATTCTGCGCCGAGCTGCATCATAAGAGATGCATCGGCAGGCGTCGCTATGCCTCCCGCCGCAAAATTAGGTACCGGAAGTTTGCCAAGTTTGGCAGTTTGTTTCACAAGTTCGTAAGGAGCGCTCAGCCTTTTCGACTCCGCCATAATTTCATCCTTCGACATCACGGTGAGAGCTCTTATCTCTCCCATTACAGATCGCATGTGTCTTACGGCTTCAACTATATTCCCGGAGCCTGCTTCACCCTTCGTGCGAATCATAGCTGCTCCCTCTGCTATCCTTCTTAACGCTTCACCTAAATTTCTGCAACCGCAGACAAATGGTATATTGAATTTATTTTTCTCAATATGGTTCATCTCGTCAGCCGGAGTCAGCACTTCTGATTCGTCAATGAAATCCACTTCTAACGCTTCCAATATTTGAGCTTCCGCAAAATGACCGATACGACATTTTGCCATAACAGGAATGCTTACCATCTTCTGAATATCTTTTATCATCTTCGGGTTTGACATACGGGCAATTCCGCCATCTTCGCGAATATCAGCGGGAATACGCTCAAGAGCCATTACGGCAACAGCGCCGGCATCTTCCGCTATTTTCGCTTGTTCCGCATTGGTAACGTCCATGATAACCCCGCCCTTCAACATTTCGGCGAGTCCTACCTTTACTTCAAATGAACCTTTTTTCATAATACCTAATTCCTCAGTGATTTATTAAGCGGGTTCTACATCCACCGTTTCTAACTCTATAGATATTTCATTCAATCGTGATATTACTTTTTGTATTAAAAAATCGGGTGTGGACGCGCCCGCGGAGACACCGACCGTTTCAATCCCCCTGAACCACTCCAACGACAGGTCTTTATCTGTCTGAACCTGATAAGTTTTCTTATTTATCTTCTCCGATATCGAAGTGAGTCTTTTGGTATTTGCGCTTGTGAATGAACCGATGATTATCATAATATCGTTCCAATCGGCAAGTTGCTTAATCGCCTCCTGATTTCTCGTAGTAGGGAAGCAAATGGTATTTATAAATCTCAAATCCGTGGCTTTTGTAACGAGTACATTCAATATCTCCTGTACGTTCTCTATCGTCTGAGTAGATTGAGATACCACTCCGATTCTCCTCATTTTTCGTAACGATTCCGCCTCAGCCGCGCTGCTCAGTACAGTTGCGCCTTCAATTTGAGACGCGATACCTATTACCTCGTCGTGTCCGTGATCTCCTATAATAAATACTTCCCTATCTTCTTCCGCTAATTGTTTTACCTCTTCATGGATCTGAGTAACCAACGGGCAGGTCGCATCAATTATATTCAGACCTATTTTTTCTGCATTTTTCCATACTTCCTTTGAAGTCCCGTGTGCCCGGAACAATACCGGCGCATCTTTTACCTTGGCAAGCTTATCAACCACCACCACTCCTGCATCATCCAATTGATTGACCACATGCTCATTATGCACTATGTCACCAAGCATATATACATTGCCGTATTCGTCGGTACTTTGATGTGCCATTTCAACTGCATCACGCACGCCAAAACAAAAACCCGAGCCTCTTGCGAGTGTAACTTTCAAATCGTACCTATCCTTCCACAATAAAAATAGCCTAAAGCGTTATTTTATAACAGCTTAGTAAATTTTCGTCTTTAACCAATTTAATATAACCTTTGCAAGACGTATTCTCAAGCACTTTTGGGATAGGGCGATACTTTTATAAAAGCAAACAGGACTTGATCAAATGCTTAAGGTCACCCACCGATCTGTGACATAGCGGTGTAGGACTCAAAACCTGCTTTTCCAACCTGTAGATTATGTTCCAAAGGCTTAATTATCAGAGCGTCACGGATCATCAATTTCAGATCATCGTCAGTAGCTCCGTTTCGCATCGGATCTCTGAAATTCAGTTCCGGTTCGTTGAAAAGACATAGTTTCAAACCACCTGTTGCGGTCAACCTCATACGATTGCAATCGGCACAGAAGGTATGGCTCAGAGGTGAAATAAAACCTAACTTCCCTTTAGCCCCTTTTATTTTATAGTTTCTTGCCGGACCACCAGAGATATCTCTCTCTAACGGAATCAACTCTCCAACTCCTGATATAGCTTTTTTTATCTTTTCAGTCGAAAGATAAGAGATCTCCTGACGGTCTAAATTTTCTTTCAACGGCATCATTTCGATAAATCTGATCGTGTAATCTTTCGTAAGAGTCAACGAAGCGAACTCAGCAAGTTCATCGTCGTTTACACCCTTCATAACTACCATATTTATTTTTATCGGTTTCATCCCGACGTCTTCGGCAGCCTTAATTCCATTTAGCACATCTTCCAAAGTATGTCTGAGGGAAATCTTAAGGAATTTCTCCGCGTCCAGAGTGTCGAGGCTTATATTGACTCTTTGAATGCCTGCTTCTTTTAGCCGAACAGCATACTTGTCAAGCAGTACGGCATTAGTTGAGAGTGAGATATCATCTATCCCTTTTATAACGGAGATCTCTTTCACGAGTTCGGGAAGGTCGCTCCGGACAAGCGGCTCTCCTCCTGTGAAGCGGACTTTACTCAAACCCAGCTCCGCCATTACTCTGACTATGCGACAGATCTCTTCATAGGTCAGCAGTTCAGAACGTTTTAACCAGGTCATCCCTTCGTCCGGCATGCAGTAAACACACCTCAAGTTGCACCGGTCGGTAACTGAGATACGCAGGTAGTTTACATTTCTTCCAAAGCTGTCTATCATGATTTGTTCTTTCTATAGTTTGGCTGTTGTTATTCCTGTCTGGCCCTGATATTTACCTTTCTTGTCGGCATATGAAATGGTAGGTTCGTCATCTGATTCCAAAAACAGCACCTGCGCAATTCCTTCATTAGCATAGATCTTAGCGGGAAGAGGGGTGGTATTAGAGATCTCCAACGTTACATAACCTTCCCATTCCGGCTCGAAAGGCGTGACGTTGGTTATTATTCCGCATCGGGCATATGTTGATTTTCCAAGACAAATGGTGATGACATTCCGTGGAATACGAAAATATTCCACCGATCGGCCTAAGGCAAAGCTGTTAGGCGGAATTATACAAACGTCTCCTTTGAAATCTACAAACGATGTCTCATCAAAATTTTTTGGATCCACCACCGCATTGTTCACGTTAGTGAAGATCTTGAATTCATCACTCACTCTAAGATCATAACCGTAAGATGAAATACCGTATGATATGACGCCATCACTCTTTTGTGAAGATTCAAACGGTTCTATCATACCGTGTTCGCGCGACATTCTTTCTATCCAATGATCAGGTTTGACTGACATTAACCTCCCCTTATTTTTGATTTGTTATTAACATTAATTCTTTTGCTTCTTTTAACATTTCAGGAATCAATTCCTTATATCCTTTAGTGACCCGTGCTCCCGACGCATACTTATGACCCCCTCCGCCGAATTTCTTAGCGAAGAGGTTTGAATCAAAATCGTCTTTCGAGCGAAAACTCATTTTTGTCAGATCATCACCTAATTCAAGGAGCACAACGCTTGCTTTTACTCCCCGGATATTCCGAATGTAATCGGCAAACCCTTCAAGTTGATCGGATGTTGCGCCGGCTCTATCGAGCATTTTTTTACTGACCTTCACCCAAGCTAACTTCCCGTCCAGATCATACTGTATTTTATCCATAACTTCAACCTGTAAAGAAATGCGTTCAGGAGGAATATCTCCGTATATATAACTCCATACGCTCTCCGGATTAACGCCTAATTCCAGCATTTCCGCCGCAATTTTATGAGTTTTTTCAGTGGTATTGCTAAACCGAAATGAGCCTGTATCAGCCATAATGGCGCTATATATTGCATTTGCCATACTGAATGTAAATTCGGCGCCCAATCCAGTTAGCAGATCATAAATTAGCTCTCCTGTCGCCGATGCTCCTGTATCAAGAAAATAATGATCGAACTTATCCTCTTCCTTCGGATGATGGTCTATACAAATCGTCGGAATTTTATGGAACTCTATCAGCTGCCCCACTTCTTTGAGTCTCGCGTAATTACCGATATCAAGGACGAACGCCGCGTCATATTCCTTAAAAACAACTGTTGAATCGTCTTCATTCAATTTACGTACTTCATGATTTGTGGTGAGAAACTCAAAATTGTTCGGCATGGATGAACAATTGATAATGGACGCTTTTTTTCCGAGTGACTCCAAATAATGGTAAAGCGCTATTTCGGAACCGATGCCGTCTCCATCGGGGTTAGCGTGAGTAGTGATGAGAAAATGTTCCCCATTCTCTATAACCCTCCTGACAGCTTCAAGGTCTCTTATAGCCTCATTAGTCAAATCTCAAAATCCTTCTCGACCTCACTTGAAGCAACTGCCAAGCTGTTTCATACCATTTCCAATCAAATCTTCGCCTAATTTTTCTGTTTCGTGGAACCTAAAATATATCGCTGTAACCAAGTAATGTCAAGATTTTATAGGGCGGGTAGAAAAATTCCCCTCTATCCACCAGCCCGTCATTGGTCTGGCGGGGAGGAGAGGATTCAAATCCCGAAGGGATGAGAAGACGGGGTGTGTTATTGATTTGTAACTAATTATAAAGTGTTCTTATCTCGAATATTATTGATGCAAAGAAGCCCCGCTACTGTCAGATAACAAGAGCATATTCGCCCGGCGATTTGGTGCGAATCAGGACTCGCCCCGACCGCGCAGTAATATCAAGGTTTATCGTGTGGAGTATAACTCCTGTTCAGCAGTGTAACAGGATGGATGGCAGGGATTTCTGTCGCCTGTGAAATTTGCATCTGGCAGGTGCCTGTACCCGTGATGACATAGTCGGGGGATTTTTCAATTATATCTTTAAAAAGCGGTTCACCTATCTTCATTGAAAGATCGAATGTTTCCAATTTATAGCCCAAAGTTCCGGCAATACCGCAGCACGCCTTCTCTATCGGCGCGAAATTCATCCCGGGAATTTTCTTCAGCAGTCGAGTCGCATCGTACTTGGTGTTCTGCGCCCGATGCTGGCACGGCTGATGATATACTACTTTCATTTCAATCGGTTTCCATTCGCCGTCAAAGGCATTTTCCGAGTCAAGAGTTCCTAAATAATCATATAGATCGACAACCGCGGCAGCAACTTCCCTCGCCTCGTCTGTACCAACAAGTTCAGGAAGCTCGTATTTCAGAGCATAGCCGCATGAACCCGAGGAGGTGATTATCTTCATCCCCTTTCGCACAAATGGAAGCAGAAGATCGACATTTTCTACTGCGTCGGATGCAGCCGAATCCAGCTGTCCGAGCGAAAGACTCGCCGCACCGCAGCAACGCCATTCGGGTAATCTGACTTTCACTCCGAGTTTTTCAAATAGGCGAATTGTAGATTTCAGTTCCCCCCTTGGATCGGAATAATGGGCGTGACAGCCGCCGAAATAGACAACTTCATCTCTTGTTCCTTTCTGAATTTCAGGGAATGTTTTGTCTTGTAATGAGCCGCGTCTGAATTTCTGTATCTTCCGATCAGGATGAATACCAATCAATTTCGCTAAAAGTTTTCTGAATATTCCGATGCTCAAAAACCAATTCGAGAACGGGCTTAGCGCCGTAGAAAATTCAGACAGCTGCTTGGTGGCTCCGAGCAGCCGATTCCGGAATGAGATTCCGTTCTCCTCTAAATACAGAGCTCTCGCCCTTTGCGCCAAGCCGGGTATATCAATTTCTGTGGGGCATTCCACAAGACAGAGTTTACAATTCACACACTCGTCAATGACATTCTTAAAGTCAATGCTTAGAAGAGACTCTGAACTTAATTTCCCCGATAGGACACCTCGAAGCAGATTTGCCTTTGCGCGAGCGGTGGAGGATTCGTCATTCGTTGCTATGGATACCGGACAATACTGAACGCACGTTCCGCAACCGTGACAAAGTTCCGTCATGTCTGTCCATTTTGAATCATCCAAAAACGTATTGGTTTCTTGCCTCGCATATCCAATTCCGTATCTCAAATTCTCATCCACGTCTTGAGGCGCATCAGAGACTATCTTACCCGGATTCATCAGGTTATTCGGGTCGAATAGATCTTTTATTTGCTTGAACAAAGGATACATCTCAGGAAAGAATTCTTTCATGTAAGGAGTCCGTGCAATGCCATCTGCATGTTCACCCGTCATCGTTCCGTTCATTTCCTTCACTACTTCATGCGATCTTTTCGCTATTGAAATCATCTTGTTCAGATCTTCTTCGTTTCTCAGATCAAGCATAGGACGGATATGAAGATTCCCGTTGCCCGCATGACCGAACGCCGTACCCTCCACCCCTTCAGATTTAAAAATCTCTGTTATCTTTTCGAGATATTCCCCGACCAAAGAGTAGTGCACCGTCCCGTCCTCGGCGAATGCCACCGGTTTTTTACTTCCTTTGATCTTACTCAGAATTCCAACCGCTGATTTCCGCACCGACCAAAGTCGCTCCATCTCGTCAGTGTCTGTCGAATTTTTAACGGAGAATGCAGGTCTGCCACTGCCCATAACGGCGGGATTTACCTCATCGAGCTTAGAAGATACCTCTTCGTCAGTCTCGCCGAAAAATTCAGCAAATAGAACAAACCGCGCTTCCGAAGGAATTATTTCGCGCAGATGCGGATTAGCGGTTACAGAGAGCTCTACCAGCTTATCGTCAATCATATCCAAAGCGGCAGGTGCAAGTTCCATCAATCTATTTACGCTGTCACCCGCCTTTTCGAGCGTTGCACAAGATACAAGCGCAAATCCTTTGGACTTAGGAGTTTCGATCAACCTGAGTTTTGCCTCAGTCACTATCCCTAAAGTCCCTTCCGAACCAACCAAAAGTTTATTGATATCCAACTTGTCTTCGTGGATCACTTCGTATACGTTATATCCTGATGAATTCTTGTTTACGTTCGGTCTCGCAGAATTGATAAGATCGGCGTTTGGCTCTAAAATTCCACGCACACCTTTTGCGTATTTCATGAACGAGCTGCCATCCTCTATAATATTGTCGAGCTCCAATTCCGATGTCGTCATCACTTCACCGTCAGCGGTTACGATAGTGAGAGATTCTATCCAATCTTTTGTAGCGCCGTACTTCAGAGTGTGCGGTCCGGCGGCGTTAGTTCCAAGCATTCCACCTATTGAACAAAAATCTCCGCTTGAAGGATCAGGCGCAAATTGGAGATTCCTTTCACGCAGCATTTTGTTCAGCTTCCCATATATCAATCCCGGTTGAACTACGGCAACATCTCCATCTACGCTCAGTAAGTTGTTCATATATTTTGTGAAGTCGAGTATTATCCCTGTTCCGAGAGCTGCGCCTGCAAGTCCCGACCCGGCGCCGCGAGCCGTGATGGGGACTCCGCTGTCTGAAGAATATTTCAGGACATTTACGACATCCTCTCTATGTCTTGGTACCACTATCACTAACGGAGTAAGTTCGTAAATGCATGCTGCAGTGCTATAAAGTTGACGTGAAATATCAGTCGACAGGACGTCACCGTCAATTATCGAACGGAGCTCTTTTGCTATTTTTTCGTTATCAGTGAAAGCCTTGGAGCTCATAACAGCGTGACACTAACCTTTTCGCCTGCTTTGATCTCTGAGATTCCTCCCGGCAGTTCAATATAACCGTCGGCATTTGACATGCTCGTGATGACAGATGAACCCTTGAAGACCGTTTTGACGGTTCCATTCGATACTTTTACAGGAATGACCTGATGTGAGGCTGATTTTGATGTCACTGTTTCTGATAATGTCGCTTCGACTAAATTTGAATCTGTTTTGTATTCACTCCTCGACATTTTTCGCAACATCGGTGTGAGCAGAACGTTCGCTATCGTCAGACAGGATGTCGGGTAGCCGGGCATCCCGAGTACCAGCTTCTCTCCCACTTTCCCAAGAAGTGTCGGTTTACCGGGTTTGACAGTCAGACCGTGAAATATAACCTCTCCCAAATTCCGGATGGCATCAACTATCAAGTCTCTTTCACCGACACTTGAACCACCTGTGAACGTTATTATGTCTGCATTTGAAGAGCTCAAAGCCTCTTCTATCTGCTCCACGCTGTCACGAACAATCGGGAGTTTTTCTGCAACTCCGCCGGATTTATATACAACCGCTGAGAGCGTGTAAGAGTTCGTGTCGTAAACTTCGCCCGGTCCGAGCGTTTCGCCTATTGCGGTTATCTCGTCGCCGCTTACTCCGATAGCCACCACCGGCTTTTCGTAACATTCCAATTCACCTATGCCTATCGATGCCGATGCGCCTATATGACCGGCGTGCAAGAATGTCCCACTCTGTAAGATAGTCTCACCTATCTTTATATCCTCCCCCTCCAATCCGAGGCAGGACCCCGCCTCGATCGGTTTATCAATAAGAATTGTGTCCGTTTGTTCTTCAACATCTTCAAAGGGGGTCACGGCATCCGCTCCTTCGGGCAGCATACCGCCTGTTGCTATCTTAAACGTCTCGCCTGACGAAAGTATCAACTTTTTTACATCGCCGGCAAATATTTCCGCTGTTATCCGCAGAGCTGTTTTAACCTCGTCCGAAGCAGTGGAAGTGTCGGTAGATTTAAGGGCATATCCGTCCATAGCCGCGCGGGTATATCCCGGTACATTCATCGGGGAAACGAGTTCTTCGGAGATGATCCGGTCGAGTGCCTCTTCCAACTTCAATTTCTCTTTTCTATCGATAGGCTTTACCGCTTCCAAAGCGAGTTTTAGCGCCTCATCGAACGGCATCAATTTTCCGAAGGCGCGCATCAGCGGGTCAATTCCCAGACAAGATGACCCAGGTCGGGAAGGATCAATTTCTCCATTCCGAGTTTTACGGCGTTCAGAGAACCGGGAAGGCAGAATATAAGCGAATTGCCGATAACGCCTGCGATCGCTCTGCTTAGCATCGCCCGGGAACCGATCTCGTCATAACTCAAACTCCTGAACAGCTCTCCGAAACCTTCCATCGATTTGCTCAGGAGCGGCTTCACGACAGAGATCGTGTTATCTCGGGAAGCGATACCGGTACCGCCTGTCGTCAGAATCAGATGAAATTCTTTCGAGTCAGCCAAACCCTGTAATACTTGCTTCAATCCTACTGAATCATCGGTTACGATTCGTTTTTCCTTTACGTCATGCCCGGCTCTTTTCAATTCATCAGCAATAAAATTTCCACCATGATCGTCCTCCTCTGTGCGCGTGTCGGATATGGTGATGACCGCGCAGATCAGAATATCGGGTGCCTTCTGTTCATGATGTATATGAGTCGCCATAGGAATGGTAATATACTAAGCGTTGAGCGGTCTGAGCAAGCAGTTGTTGATGTTCAGCTGAACAAGAACCGCATACTATTTCAGTAATCGAATCCTTTCTGAGCGAGAATTCCGTTCTGATACGGATGCTTGATCTCCTTCATCTCCGTGACAAGATCGCACATTTCTATAATTTCTTCAGGCGCCCCTCTCCCCGTAATGATCAGATGCAGCCAGTCGGGCTTTTTCTTAAGCAGCTCAACGGCGTCTTCAATAGAGATAAGCCCGGTTTGGATCGAGACATTCAGTTCGTCCAATATTACAAGGTCAAATTCACCTGATGTGATCTTTTCAGCGGAAAATCGAATCGCTTCCGCCGCGGCTTTTTTGTGATCTTCCTCAGGAAGTTTATCATCTATTATTTTATAAAACCCCAACCCCTTCCGGTGAAATTCGACTTTTGGACGCAGTTGTTTGAACCCTTCCATCTCGCCGTATTTCCATGAACCTTTAATGAATTGAATAACGCATACTTTCCAGCCGTAGCCGATCGCTCTTAGAATTGAACCGAACGCCGCTGTGGATTTTCCTTTACCGTCACCGGTATAGCAGGCGAGCAGACCTTTCCGTTTATTTCTCTCAGGCGCTTTCATATTGTTTTAAAATAAAGCAGAGACTGCCTCTTCGGCTATAGTGATGAAATTCCCCGGCAAAATTCCGAGATGCAGCACCGCGTATACGCAGACTGTCAGCGCCACTTTTGCCGGAAGTTCCATAGGCGGAAATTCGGTTTCCTCCACTACCGGTTTCATGTACATATAGATTACAACCCGGAGATAATAATAAACCGAGATAAGGCTGTTGATTACTGCGATCAGTATTAGCCAGATGAAACCTTGATTCATAGCAGCAGCGAAGATATAGAACTTACCTGTAAAGCCTACCGTTAACGGGAATCCGGCAAGGGCGAACATAAAGAGAGTCATCGCAAGCGAAATTGCCGGGTGCCTCTTCGCCAATCCGCCATAACTCTCAACATTTAGACGTGTCTCGTCTTTTCCTTCTATATGCTGCACGATAGCAAAAGCGCCGATGTTCATGAACAAATACCCTAAAAGATAATAGAGCATTCCCGCGACGCTTGTCTCGGAACCGACCGTAATTCCTATCATCAGATAACCCGCATGAGCAATCGAAGAATACGCTAACATCCGCTTAAGATTTAGCTGCTGAATGGCGAATATATTTCCGACTGTCATTGTTGCAACAGAGAAAAACCAAAACAGAGGAGTCCAGTCCATGTTCTCTGTGGGGAATCCATAGAACAGGATTCGCATCATAGCGGCAAATGCAGCTGCTTTGGTTGTTGTAGCCATAAATCCTGTGACAGGGGTTGGCGCTCCCTGATACACGTCGGGCGACCACATATGGAATGGAACGAGGGCGACCTTGAAACTGAACCCGACCAGGATAAGAGATAAGCCTATCCAATAGAACGTAACAGATTCGGTGCTCCCCATCGCTCTGATCTCGTAAAGGTTTGTGGTTCCATAAGCGCCGTAAATATACGCTATTCCGTATAGCAAAAATCCCGAAGCAAATGCGCCGAGAAGAAGATATTTCAGTGCCGCTTCGTTGGAAAATAACCGTTCCCTGAAATAGCCTACAAGTATATAAAGAGAAATTGAAAGCAGTTCCAATCCGAGGAATATGACCAACAGGTCCAATCCACGTACCATAAAAAGCATGCCGACGGAAGCGAAGAGAAGCAGTGAATAGTATTCTCCTCTGTGCCAATCTCTGCTGACAAAGTATTCCTTGCCAAGCAGTACCGTTAATCCTCCTCCAATAAGCACGACGGCTGAGCTGAACTGACCAAACAGGTCGGCACGCACCATCTTACCGAAAGCCATTAGAGTGTTCGAGCCTTGCGAGAGTAACAAAATAAAAGCGATTAAAAAGGTTGCAAACGCAGTCCACTGGTGAAGTGTCTTTTTATCTTTCAGGAAAAGCTCCATGAACAGCATGAGCATTGCTCCGATAGATAACACTATCTCCGGAAGAAGCAGAATGAAATCAGCCGGAATTAACTGAAAATCGACCATATTTCTATTCAAATACCAATTCGATATTCTCTATTCTTATTAACGGTTCCTTGTGGCATCTCGTATAAAGCTCTAACAGCGCATCCAAATCACCGGACAGAGTCCCTTTCGCCTTAATAACATAATTATGCTCCGGCGCGTACGCTTCAGCTCCTTTAGACTCAGGATGAAACTCTTCCTTCGGAGCATAATCATCGGAAAGAGTGACAGACGCCGGAAGGTTTTCAAAGATTCCCTTGAGCATAGTGCCGTAATTCTCGGCATAGGCTTTATATTTGAATTTGAAAGAAGCGGAAACCACCGTAAGTTTTGAAACGATCTTTAATTTGAGCTTTTCTCCTTCACTATTTAGGACATCTTCAATCAATGAAGTTGTAGATTCATCAACAATAAGGTGAGTATGAGTGCTGGGCGCATCAAAGAACTCCTTGATCTTCTCACCCAAAGTTGTTCTGCTGATATCATGCTCATTATTAAAAAGCACCGTTGCGCCACTTTGGGATCCGGCAACTATGCCCCTTATGAATCCTTTGACAAAATCTTCGTGACCCTCAATTACCAGTTCATATTGACTCATTTATTTACCTCCTAAAAGAATATTATGCTGACAAGGATAAAAATCGGTATCAGGATTAGAATCGAATACTTAAACATATATCCGAAGAAACTCGGCATCGGCACTCCTGCTTCCTCGGCGATAGACCTTACCATAAAGTTAGGCGCATTACCTATATAGGTCATTGCGCCCATGAATACAGCGGCTGCGGAAATAGCCTTGAGATAGATCTCCTTCTCGGCTATCAGTCTCATAACTGCCACATCTTCAGGCAACCCGGTGAAAAAATTCCCGAGAATAGTATTAAAAAACGTCAAGTAAGTTGGAGCGTTATCGAGAAAACTTGATAGTATCCCGGTTACCCAGAAATAATCGTTCGGTGTCTTTACGGATTCCGTCAACCAACTCAGATTCCCCTGCGCGCCTGCCTTCAGAATAAGCAGCGCCGGAATGATGGTCATGAATATTCCCGCAAATAGGTAAGCGACTTCCTTGATGGGAAACCAGCTGAATTCGTTGTCCTCCCTGATCTTACTTGAAGTGAACCTGATAGAGAGGTAGCCCATTGCGATTATCGACAGGTCCCTGAGAACGTTTTGGAATTCCATATGAACTCCACCGACGTTAAAGGAAGTCCCTTGCCATAACCCGCTTTGAAGAACTGCTATTATTATCCCAAATAAGAACAGAAAGTTAATTGTTCCCTCGATTCTCAGTGGATCAGGAGCGGTTTCCACCTTTTCAGGTTTATCTTCTCTCTTGTAATGATAAGTATCGAAGGCGTAGAAGAGTATTAAAAGGATCACGCTTACGAAAGTCATATGCGGGAAAAGGTTAAAAGTCCAGAAGAACGGTACTGAATGCAGGAACCCCAAAAAGAGAGGTGGGTCACCGAGCGGTGTCAGAGAGCCGCCGATATTGCTTACGAGGAATATAAAAAATATCACGATATGCACTTTATTCCGCCTCCAGCTATTGGCCCGTAATAATGGTCGAATCAGCAACATCGATGCGCCAGTTGTTCCAACCAAGGAAGCTATCAGTGTTCCTATAAGTAAAATAGCCGTATTCACCATCGGAGAACCTTGAAGTCTTCCACGCACGAGAATACCACCTGATGCGACGAACAAACCCCAGAGCAGTATAATGAACGGAATATAATCAATCAGATAAATATGAAGAATTTCGTATAACGCAGCGCCTTTGTATACAATTAAGAACGGGATAGCAAAGAGCAAAGCCCACATGGCGGATAATTTCGGGAAATGACCGTGCCAAAAATGGGGCGCCAACAACGGGAATAGAGCGATTGACAGCAGAATACCCACAAACGGAATTACGCTCCACAACGGTAACAGAGTTCCAAGTTCTGCCTGACCTCCGCTTTCACCTGACGCAAATATATTTCCCGGCATTAGCATTATCAGCGTCGCTAAGCTGATAGCAATCTGTTTTAATTTCAGACTCATCAAATTAATAACCTTCTTTGAATAATTAATTCCGCTCAGGACTCACAGGGGTGACGTCCGGAGATATATTTATTCTTTCACCGTTAGAGTTTGATTGCACCATGTTCAATAAATTGGTTACCGAGGGTTCTATCCGTTCGAGTATCGGTTTCGGATAGATACCGATTGCGACTATCAATATTATCAAAGGAACAATAACCCATTTTTCTCTCAAGGAGAGATCGTTCAATCCTGAATTCTTTTCATTTGTTACCTTGCCGAACATAACCCTTTGATACATCCACAATAGGTAGACTGCGGCTAATATAACGCCGGTAGCTGCAAATGTCGTGAAGAATATGCTGCTCTTAAAACTACCGACGAGAATCAGAAACTCACCCACGAATCCGTTCAGACCGGGTAAGCCGAGACTGCTTAACACTACTATCAGAAAAGTGGCGGCATAAAAAGGCATGATCTTAGCCAATCCTCCATATTCCGAGATCAGACGTGAATGTCTCCGTTCATAAATGAACCCTACTAACAGAAAGAGTGCGCCGGTCGATAACCCATGATTCACCATCTGTATTATCGCCCCTTGCAAGCCTTGTTGGTTCAGAACGAATATTCCCAACACTATAAATCCCATGTGCGAAACACTCGAATACGCCACGAGCTTTTTCATATCAGGTTGAACCAGAGCTACCAACGCTCCGTAAATGATCCCTCCGAAAACCGCAAGACTTATCAGGTATGGCGCCAATTCGATCGTTGCTTCAGGGAAGAGAGGCAGGCAGTATCTGAGAAAACCATATCCACCCATCTTGAGCAATACTCCCGCTAATATGACGCTTCCCGCCGTAGGCGCTTCCACATGCGCGTCGGGCAGCCACGTGTGAAACGGGAATAGCGGTATCTTTATAGCGAACGAAAGTGCAAAAGCGAGGAACAACCAGAATTGTGTATCATACGGCAGATCCAGCTTGTACAGCATAAGAAGATCGGTCGTAGGCGCTCCGAACTGCTCGCTTGATAAGTAATACAGCCAGAAGATGGCAACAAGCATAAGGAGACTGCCGAACATCGTGAATATAACGAATTTCATTGCCGCATAAATCTTGTTCTCTCCTCCCCAGATGCCTATGATGAAATACATCGGTATCAGCATCACTTCCCAAAAGACGTAAAACAGGAACAGATCCAATGATAGGAAAACTCCTATTATGCCGACTTCTAACGCAAGCATGCTCACCAAGAAACCCTTGTGCCCTTCGGTTATACTGTTCCATGAGGACAACAGCGCTAAAGGGGTCAAGAGGGTCGTGATCAATATCAGAAACAAACTGATCCCGTCAACTCCGATCTTATAAGAAACTCCCCACTGGGGAATCCACTCGGCATATTCCACAAACTGCATATCTGACGGACCGATCTCGAACTTTGCGAGCATAACAATGGAAACCACAAATGTTGCCAGCGAAAACCCTATCGCGGCGACCTTCATGAGCGACTTCTCTTTATTCGGGATAAAAATAAGAACAAGAATTCCTAACAGCGGCAGTATGATATGTAATGAAAGGATCCCTATCATTCGCTACCTGAAAAAATAGTATCCTATCATCAGTAAACTTCCTATAAAGAGTGATAACGCATAACCGGATACCAGACCCGATTGAACCGTTCTCACGTACCATCCGGTGACGGTGATAAGTTTTCCCGCTCCGTTTGCCATCCCGTCCAACACCCGTACATCAAACTTATTCCATAACCACTTGGAAATGGTGATGAGCCGTTTCACAAAAAGAAAATCGTAGAGCTCGTCTACATAGAATTTATTGAAAGATAAATTATATGCTCTTTTGAGCTTCGCAGCAGTTAAATCAGGGAGTTCTTTACGTTTAACGTAAAAAACATAAGCCAGATAGATAGCCGCTATGGCTATCAGCACTGAAATTCCCATGAGTATAAATTCCAAAGAATGGCTCTGATGAGCTGCCGCGTCAACAGGCAGTTTAGCGAGATTAGCTTCTAAATAATGATGTATCCTGTTGTCACCACCTAACAGAGCCGGCACCCCGATATAGCCGCCTACAACCGAAAGAAATGCGAGAATAATGAGCGGCAATGTCATCTTATTTGGAGATTCGTGAGCATGAGTTTCCGGTTTCCAACGGGCTTCGCCGTAAAATGTAAGGAATATCAAACGGAAGATGTAAAATGCCGTTAAACCTGCCGTGACAGCGCCAACCAACCAAAACCAAAATCCTCCTGCCGGTGAACTGTATGCCTGCCACAACAGCTCATCTTTGCTGAAGAACCCAGAAAGACCCGGTATGCCGGAAATCGCCAATGCGCCTATCAGAAAGGTAACAAAAGTTTTCGGGATCTTCTTTCTCAGACCGCCCATAAACCGCATATCCTGTTCGTTTGCGAGGGCATGCATTACCGAGCCTGCAGCGAGGAACATCAATCCTTTGAAGAACGCATGTGTCAGCAGATGGAACATCCCCGCGCTAAAAGCTCCTACTCCTAAAGCGAGAAACATATAACCAAGTTGACTGATAGTTGAATAAGCCAGGACCTTTTTAATATCATTCTGCGTCAGAGCGATCAAGGCGGCGAATAGCGCTGTCGCAACTCCCACTACCGCTATCACGGTCATGGAAGTCGGTGCCAATACATAAAGGAAACTGCTTCGAGCCACCATATATACTCCCGCTGTCACCATAGTAGCGGCATGAATGAGCGCACTGACGGGAGTGGGACCTGCCATCGCATCGGGCAGCCACACATAAAGCGGCAGCTGCGCGGATTTACCCATTGCGCCGACAAATAAGAGAAGAGTAATTGCGGTAATTGTTCCGTCTCCGACAGAAAACCTGTCCAACTGAGAAAATATCTCACTGTATTGAAAGCTTCCGAATGTAATAAACAGCAAAAGAGCTCCAAGCAGAAACCCGAAATCGCCTATCCGGTTAACGATGAACGCTTTGTTTCCCGCGCTTGCGTTTTTATCATCTTCGTACCAAAACCCTATCAGCAAGTAAGAGCAGAGACCTACCCCCTCCCATCCGAGAAACATCAGTATATAATTATCAGACAAGACCAATACGAGCATCATGAAAGAAAAAAGATTCATGTAGGAGAAGAATCGGGCAAAACCATCATCGCCGTGCATATATCCTATCGAATAAACATGGATGAGGAACGCGACTCCGGTAACCATGACCGCCATCATCAGAGAGAGTGAATCTACCTGAAAGCTCACGCTCAGCTGTAAATCTGCGACCGATATCCAGCTGAAAAGTGTCGAATGAAATTCTGCTCCTACCTGGTTAAGCGCTAAATAGTTCAGCAGTAAATATCCTGAGACTATGAATGAGAATAACATCGCGCCTGACCCGATTATCCCGACGGCTTTATCACCTAAGCGTTTACCAAAAATTCCGTTTAGAAGAAACCCTATGAGCGGGAACAAGGGAATCAGCCAGACCAAAATCAGAGTGGAGTTCACCATTTGAGCAGATTCATATCTTCAATGTTGATCGATTCTTTATTTCTGAACATTGCGACTATAATTGCCAATCCGACTGCGACTTCCGCTGCAGCGAGCGTCATGACAAAAAAGACGAATATCTGTCCGTCAATATTATTCATCTGCCTTGAAAACGCTATAAATGTCACATTTACGGCATTCAGCATCAGTTCGATTGACATAAAAACTATTATTACGTTCCGTCTTAGAAGTACACCCGCTACTCCAATGGCAAACAGCGCAGCGGCGAACAAGAGATAATACTCTAACGGCGGCGTCATCTCAGATGCCTTTTAGTCATCAGTACAGCCCCGACCAAAGCGACAAGGAGAAGGAGCGAAGCGATCTCAAAGGGCAAAAGATACTTAGTGAAAAGAGTAAGCCCTATATTTCGTGTCGTTCCCAAATCTCCTGTGCTGCTCGCTGCTTCACCTATATAATTCACTGAGCCGGAAACAAGCGTAATTATCATCCCTATAAATGCCATTGACAAGAGAGTGATGATAAATATCCGCGGATTTTTAGGCGATAAGAATTTTGCCTCTTTACCGGGATTAAGCAGCATTATCACAAACAGGAAGAGTACCATTATCGCTCCGGCATATACGATTATTTGAACTACTGCAAGGAAATATGCCTCTAAGAGCAGGAATATTCCTGCGAGGCTGAATAGCGTGATCACCAGTGAAACCGCGCTGTAAATCGGATTTCGATTCAGAATGACCATCAGAGCCGAGACGATTGCCATAGCAGCGAATATGAAAAATAGCGATTCGGTCATCTTATTTTTTTCTTATAAGGATCAAACATAAGTTATCCATGCTGCCGTAAATAGCAGATTCAGCAGTGCAAGCGGCAGAAGCACCTTCCATCCCAAGTGCATTAACTGGTCATATCTAAATCGTGGAAGTGTCCACCGGACCCACAGATAAAGAAAGAGAAAAAAACCTGTTTTAACTGCGAACGAAACCACAGAAAGAAATGCGCCCCAATAACCGAATTTTGTCACATCTATAAATGGAACAGTCCAGCCGCCGAAAAAAAGTGTCACGATCAAAGCCGAGGCTGTTATGATATTAGAATATTCGCCTAACATGAACATAGAATATTTGAATCCGCTGTATTCTATATGATAGCCGGCAATGAGCTCCTGCTCCGATTCCGCTAAGTCGAACGGCAATCGGTTTGTCTCCGCGAAAACCGCTACAAGAAATATCATGAATGCCACAGGTTGCCGAAATACGTTCCACATTCCAATCTGCGCTTCAACAATATCATTCAGCCGTAACGAGCCAGTCAGTAAAAGTATTCCGATAACGGAAAGTCCAAGCGCTATTTCATAAGAGATCATTTGCGCGGAAGAACGGAGGCCGCCTAAAAGGGAGTATTTATTATTTGAACTCCATCCGCCCAATACAACGCCATATACACCGATAGACGTGATTGCGAAGATGAACAATATTCCGATGCTAATATCCGCAACTTGAAATGCGATATGCCGTCCAAACGCATCTATTCCGGAGCCGAAGGGAACTACTGCGAATGTGACCAAAGCCGGAGCCAGCACCATTGCGGGAGCAAGATGATAAATTATCCGGTTTGCTCTTGCCGGAGTTATATCTTCTTTCAGCAAAGTCTTTACTCCGTCCGCTATAGGCTGCAAAAGACCCCATAATCCCACTCTGTTCGGTCCGTACCGCTCCTGAATGAACCCGGCAACCTTCCTTTCGGCGAGAATGAGATATGCAACGGTCGTGATAATCCCGCCTATAACGATCATTATTTTTATTATTATTATTGCTATATCTATCAGCACTATGGCGCTATTTCCTGAACAGATTCCTTTTCCCGATTCAGATCACTACCTAAAGAACCTACTTTTTCAACAGTTATACCTTCATACTCATTCACTCTGACGGCTATTTCGTCAGTGATATCATCTACACTTTCGTAGCTCATATTTTTAATTCCGAGAGCTCCGCCGAATTCTGCTATCACTTCCCAATCTTCCTTCACTCCGATAGGAGTCTGAACAACACCCCTCACTCTTTGCACCCTGTTTCTGTCGTTGGTCATCGTACCGTTCTTTTCATAATGAAACGTCCCGGGCAGAACAACATCGGCAAGCTTTGCTTCGTCGGAGAGATAAGCCGATTGAACTATAAGGAATTCGGATTTTTTAAGGATCTCGTTCACGCTCTCCGTCATCAGATCGTGAACACCTCCCTGCAGGAGATACACAATCTTTGCTGCTAAACTATCCGCGAGTCCTGAGTTCTTCAAACCGAGCATATCCAAAGCGCCTCGTCTGTTCGGGGTCTTATCGGGAGAGATCCTGAACCCGCTTTTAAATATGATTGCATCACCTTCCATCTCACCCGGATATAATGATCTGTTTCCTTCGGGGAGCGATAATCCATCAGCGATCTTCTTCAGCAGATAATTTTCCTCGTTCGTGCCGTATGCGGAACCGATAATTTCGATCTTATCCGGTGATAGCTTGCCGTTGGCTACTGTTTTATCAGCTATGAAATCAAATACTTCAGTCCACGACACCGGTCTGAATCCATCACCTTCTTTTATCAGCGGAGATTGTAATCGCTCTAACTCGTCTGCCGCATGGTACCCTATTCTTCCGTCATCGCACATCCAATAATCGTTCACTTCTTTATTCAAACGCGGTTTAATGCGCTGAATCTTCTCTTTGGAAACTCCGACAATCAGATTGCATCCAACGGAGCAATCCATACATATTGTGTCCTCTTCCACAAGGTTCCACACGCGTGTCTTATGCAAAAAATCGTTGCTTACGAGACTACCTACAGGACAGATATCAGCTGTATTTCCCGAAAGCTTATTATCCAACGGTTGATTATCGCGTACATCTATGATCGATGAATAACCTCTGTTCCGAACCATCAACTGAGGGTCTCCGACTATTTCCTCACAAAACCGCACACATCTCGAGCATAGAATACAGCGGTTCGGATAGATCCATACTTCAGGTCCGAGTTGCTTTTTAGGATTCACCCTCTTCTCTTCCGTAAATCTGCTGTGAGCGCTCCCATGTTCAAAGGAATAGTCCTGAAGCAGACATTCGCCCGCCTGATCGCAGACAGGACAATCGATCGGATGGTTGAGCAGAAGAAGTTCGAGCACCCTGCTTCGAGAATCTTTCACCTCTTCTGATTCTGTATTGATCACCATGTCGTACTTGCCGTCGATCTTCCGCTCTTCGGGCAGTTCGCCGATCGTCACGTTACACGAAATTTGCAGTCCGGGCATCCCCTCAATCTCAACACAGCACATTCTACAATTTCCGGCTATCGAGAGACCGGGATGATAGCAATAATGAGGAACTTCAATCCCGTTATCTAAAGCGGTTTGAAGCAGCTGCGCTCCCGGCTTCACTTCGTATTCTCTATCGTTTATTTTAATTAACGGCATCTAAGCTCTTTACATTTTTCTGAATCATCGATTTTTTGTGTTCTATATAATAGTCGAATTCTTCTCTGAATTTTTCAATATAGCTTTTTACGGGCGCAACCGCCGCATCTCCGAATGGACATATCGTCCGTTTCTCAATACTCTTGCAGATATCGAGAAGCAAGTTGATATCTCGATTCCTCCCTTTGCCGTTTGTTATTCTTCCGAGAATCGTCTTCATCCAGGGAACGCCCTCACGGCATGGCGTACATTGACCGCAAGTTTCATGAGCGTAAAACTTTGATAAATTATAGCACGCATCCACCATATCCGTATTTTCGTCCATCACTATAATACCCGCAGAACCAAGCATACTACCCGCTGCTGCGACCGAATCGAAATCCATGTTTATATCGATTTCGCTCTCCGTGAGGACGGGAGTTGATGAACCGCCCGGAATGACCGCCTTAAGCTTCCTGTTATGCAGTATCCCGCCGGCGTGGTCGAATATCAGTTCTTTTAGTGGGACTCCCATTGGCAGTTCAAAGACACCCGGATTTCGCACATGCCCCGAAACACAATACAATTTGGGACCGGAACTCTTTTCCGTGCCGATCGACTTGAACCAATCCGTGCCGTTATTGATTATGTGGGGAACACAACATAATGTCTCGACATTATTTACTATGGTCGGAGAACGCAGATATCCCTCGACGGCGGGAAACGGGGGTTTGATCTTCGGATAACCTCTTTTACCTTCTAACGAAGTCAGAAGCGCCGTTTCTTCTCCGCATATATACGCTCCCGCTCCGCGTGTAACGAGAATTTCAAGATCGTATCCACTCGAAAGTATATTCTTGCCGAGTAACCCTTTTTCTTTCATCTCCTGAATTGCTTCAAGGAGCAAAACTGTTTGATTGGCGAATTCGCCGCGAATATATACAAATGCCGTATTTGCCTTTATCGCGTAAGAGGCAATGACTATCCCTTCTAACATCATGTGTGGATCTTTTTCGAGGAGAAGCCTGTCCTTGAATGTGCCGGGTTCCGATTCATCCGCATTGCAAACAAGATATTTAGGTTTGTCTACCTTAGGAACAAAACTCCACTTGAGTCCCGCAGGAAATCCTGCTCCGCCTCTTCCCCGCAATCCCGATTCCTTAACAATATCAGTAACTTCTTCGGGTGACATCTCTTTCAGCACTTTTTTCCAGGCTTCGTAGCCGCCGGACTCCATGTAGACACTTATCCGGTGAGAGTTTTCAGTTTCAATATTTTTTGTAAGTATCTTCTCCATCAATCGAATTTTCCGAGGATCTTATCTATCTTCTGTTCCGTTAAATCTTCAAAATAATCGTCATTTACCTGCATCATAGGTGCCGTTCCGCAAGAAGCAAGACACTCCGCCTTCATGAGTGTGAAACGCTTGTCACTCGTAGTTTCCCCAGCATCTATATCCAATTTTTCTTTCAAGTAGTTAAACATATCCGCTGAACCTCGCAGCGCACAAGGAAGAGTATGGCAGACCCAGATGACATTCTCACCGACGGGTTCTTTGAAATACATGGTGTAGAAACTTGCTGTATCCTCCAGCTGTTGAACAGGCAGCTCCATCTCCTTCGAGAGCGCTTCAAGCGCTTCATAAGAGATATGCCCAAATTCTCTCTGAGCCAGATGCAGCGCATTCATGACCGCTGACATCCTGTCCGGATAAGAATCCATGAGTTTTTTAAGCTCGGCTTTGGATTCCTCTGAAAAACTTTCTGACATCTATCTATCGAGCTCCCCGGCGATGATATTCAAGGAGCCTAAATTCGAGACTACATCTGAAAACATCGCTCCTTTCATCAGCTTTTTGAATATCGTATAATTTATGAATGAGGGCGGTCTGATTCTAACTCTATAGGGTTCTCTCTCTCCATTAGAGACTATATAAAATCCTAACTCTCCGTTTGGTGATTCGGTACCCATATACACTTCAGCAACAGGAGGTAGAATTCCTTTATTCTCCATAGTTACTTCAAAATGATGTATCAATCCCTCAATGGTCGTGTATACCTCATCTTTTCCGGGCAATGTTATTTTTGAATCAGGGTCGATATTCACTTCTCCATCGGGCAGATTGGCAAGCACCTGCTTAACTATACCGACCGATTGCCTCATCTCCTCCATTCTGACCAAATACCGGTCATAGGCGTCGCCGTTTTCGCCTATAGGCACTTCAAACTCAAAATCCTCGTATGAAGAGTAGGGCATATCCTTCCTGAGATCATAGTTGATTCCCGATGCTCTTGCGACAGGTCCCGTGAGACTGTATTTCAGTACATCTTCTTTAGATATTACGCCGATATCATAAGTCCGGTCTTGAAATATCCTGTTATGACTCAGCAGCTTTTCTATCTCGTCAATCGTCTTGGGAAATTGCTCGACCCATTTGGTAACCGCATCGGGAAAATCATCCGGCAAGTCCGCCATCAATCCGCCGACCCGCGTGTAACTTGTGGTCAAGCGCGCTCCTGTAGCCCACTCGAAAAGATCATACAACTTCTCCCGTTCACGAAAGCCGTATAGAAAAACTGTCATCGCGCCTAAATCCATTGCCGCAGTGCCGACCGCTACAAGATGGTCTCCAATACGGGAAAGCTCTGCCATCAGAACACGGATATACTGTCCTCGCTTCGGAATCTCAATTCTGAACAGTTTTTCCGCAGCTAACGAAAACCCGATATTATTGGAGAGCGGCGAAAGGTAATTCATCCTGTCTGTTACAGTGACAAATTGGTTGTAAGACATATGTTCCGCTAATTTTTCAAAGCCGGTATGCAGAAACCCGATATGCGGCTCGACATTCAAAACCACTTCACCATCTAGCTCCATGACGATCTGCAGTGTGCCATGGGTAGCGGGATGTTGAGGACCAAAACTCAACTCAAGGGTCTCGCCTTGAAGGTCTTTCTCTACTCTCACCAATTAATACCGCTCCCTATCTCTTTGAATGATCTTGAATGAGTCCCGCTCACCCCTCCCTTTAAGAGGATAATCCTTCCGTAATGGATGCCCTTCATAATCATCGGGCATTAAGATTCGTTTCAAATTCGGATGCCCTTTGAATTTGATTCCAAAAAGATCCCACACTTCTCTTTCCAGCCATTCTGCGGAATGCCAAATTTCGGAAGCGGTATCGATCTCTTCGTCATCGGATAAAAAAGCGCGCACTATCAAATTCTGCATATTTTCCATGTTCCGTAAAATATATATAACCGCAATACGCTTTGGGGAATCGAACTCAAGAAAATCGACAGCCGTCAGGTCTGTAAGAAATTCAAATTTCATACCTGCATCGGATCGGCAATACTCAAGAACAGCCAATATCTTATCCGATTTTACGCTGATAGCGTTTTCTGATTCCATTTCAGGACCTTCAAGAATTTCATCAGGGAATTTTGCTGCTATCTTTTCTGTGAACTCGCTCATCTCAATCCCACTCCAATGCGCCCATTTTCCACACATAGATCAATCCGACTACAAGTATTCCGAGAAATGTAAGCATTTCAATAAATATGAATGTGCCGATATTCAGCAGTTCCTTAAAAACGATCGCCCAAGGATACATAAACACTACTTCTATATCAAAGATGATAAAGATGATCGCGATAATGAAAAATTTGACTGAAAATCGTATCCGGGCAAATGATGAAGGCGTCGTGCCTGATTCATACGGTTCTAAATCTTGTTCCGAACGGCGTTTCGGCTGCAGCAGCCGTGTCAAGATCAACATTGCGGTTACTAATCCAAAGACTATGACAATAAGAAAAAAGAGTGGGAGATATTCCCCTAACATCAGCTGCCGCTTTCTGAAATCAGTTCACTGCGCGTTTTCATTCTGATTTCTCGTCTTTTAATTGCCGCTTCATATCTTCTTTTTTCTGTATCGGTTTCAGGAATCAGGGCAGGAATTTTTGTGGGTTTGCCGTTTTCGTCGAGCGCCACGAAAGTGAGATAAGCAGAACTCGTATGAAACCTTTCACCTGTCAGCGGGTTTTCTGACTCGACCCTTACGCCAATTTCCATAGAAGTATTGTGAACATAGTTCACAGAGGCTCTTAGAATGATCATATTACCTAATTGGACAGGGTGTAGGAAATCAAGCGAGTCCACAGATGCGGTTACGACGGGTTTTCTGCAATGGCGCAATCCACTCATCGCTGCGGCGATGTCGATAAGGTGCATGACCTTACCGCCATGCATATTTCCATGATTATTCGCATCGTTCGGCTGAACCAGTTCCATCATTTGGATCTGCGAATTTGAAACTGTTTTACCTTCCAATTTTATATCCTGACACTAATATCAGTCCTCTCACTCCCGAATAATTCCCCCTCAAATCTAACTTGGAATCACAATTCAAGAAGGAAAAAATATAGACAAGAACGGCTTAAATTTCAAAGGATATTTTTTATAGAGGAATAGGAAAATTATCCCGTGCTTCAAGATTTTAATGGGTTATAAGAATCTTCAAAGAAGCATGTGCGAAATCGGAGAGCGGCGCCCAATAGAGACCTAATATAAGTACCGGAAATGCGAGCATACCTATTACCGCTACAGGAGTTTTAATGATAGGCATTTCTGAATCCACAGCCTCTCCTCTTACGAACATTGCTCTTAATACTCGTGCGTAATAATAAAGCGACACGACACTATTCAATGCGCCTATTATTGCCAAAGGATAGTATGCCGAACCACCCTTTATGAGTGCGGCAAAGAGATAAAATTTTCCTATAAATCCGACTGTCGGCGGTATTCCTGCAAGAGAGAACATAAATATCCCCATGCATACTGCCAAAAACGGCGCCTTATATACAAGTCCGTTATAACCGTCAATCTCCTCTGATCCGAACCGGTCGGCTACATTCAGAACAACAAAAAATGCTCCGAGGTTCATCAAATAATATGCGCTGAGGTAAAACATCATGGCGAACAGACCGTCCTGCGTCAGCACTACTATACCCATAAGAACGTATCCGGCATGAGCAATACTCGAGTATGCCAACAGACGTTTGATGTTGTCCTGTTTTAATGCCACTAAATTCCCAAGTGTCATGGTTATAGCAGAGATCCACATCATTATCTCCGGCCAAGCCAATTGTTCGAGCGCACCCCAACTCGCCATGTTAACATTATCCTGCGAGACAAACGCCGTGTTGAGAAATCGGATCAACAGAGCGAAACCGGCAGCTTTGGGTCCAACGGATAAGAACGCCGTGAATGCTGTGGGCGCACCCTCGTAAACATCAGGCGCCCAAAAATGAAACGGAACAGACGCTATTTTATAACCAAACCCTGCAAGGATCATCAAAAACGAAACGAGAACCGTGAGATTTCCTGAATTATTTTGCGATAGTATCCGGCCTATCTCAGATATATCTAATGTGCCCGTTAGTCCGTATAACAGTGAGAAACCGTAGAGCATAATTCCTGAAGAGACGCCGCCGTAGATAACATATTTAAGGGCTGCTTCACTGCCTCGCTTCGAGTCTTTGAGATAGCCCGAAACAATGTAGGATGTAACACTCACCAATTCAAATGCAATGTAGACCAACAGGAGGTTGGTCGCGGAGACAAGCAGAAACATTCCGAGAGTGATCAGAAGAACGAACGTATTGAATTCGCCATGGAATTTTCCCTTCATCTCTAAAGAAGTTGACGAGATAATTACCGTAAAAAACGCCGTCAGTACAAAGAGAAATTTAAAGAAGAAAGAGAATGGATCATGCGCCACCATCCCTAAAAAGAGGCTTGTTTCAACATTCGAGTATGAAGAAAGAAGCATTACCAGCGTAAAAACCAATCCGGCAGCCGCTACATATACAGTATAACTCGATTCTTCCTTTTTTAAGAACAGATCATAGATGATCAAAACCAAGATCGTCAGAGTCAGCGTTAACTCAGGAATGAAATAATTTAGGCTGCTGATATTATCCAATTATAAACTCTCTATTACTGCAATGCAGTAATAGCTCCTGACTTAACCATCTCGATAATACCGTTCATCGTTTCAGACATCATTCCGAGAATCGGCATCGGGTAGAATCCGAGAATTATGGTTATGATCGCAAGCGGAACAATGGTAAATAATTCCCGTCCGTTTATTTCTGATAATCCCGCCCACTTCTCGTTAAGCTTGCCGAGAAAAATCTTTTGATATGCCCATAAGAAATATGCCGCATTTAAGACTATTCCCAGAACTGCCAGTCCTGTCAGCCATCTGAAGGTAGACGAACTGTGTTCCGCTCCGAATCCTCCGATCAGGGTCAGAGCCTCGCTTATGAAGCCCGAAAATCCGGGAAGTCCCAGTCCTGCAAAGAATGCTAACGCAACCATACCACCGTAAATTGGCATCCTGACCGCCAATCCGCCAAAGCCGTTCACATCCCTGATATGAGCTCTGTCATATATTACTCCCACCAACAGGAAGAGCATTGCCGAGATAGTACCGTGGTTGAACATTTGAAGAACCGCTCCGTTCATTCCGGCAGAAGTAAGGGCAGCCATTCCGAGTAGGCAGAAACCCATATGGCTGATGCTTGAGTAAGCAACCAGCTTTTTCAAATCAGTTTGCGCAAGCGCGCAAAGCGCGCCGTAAATAATATTAATTACTCCCAACACGCCCAACGGAACCGCAAACCATAAGGTCGCATCAGGCAGCACCGGAAAATTGATCCGGAGAATTCCGTAGATACCCATTTTCAATAATACTCCCGCAAGAATAACGCTTACGGCAGTCGGCGCTTCCACATG
>SORT01000018.1 GCA_004402895.1 Fidelibacterota bacterium MT.SAG.3
GACAGAGAGTTCATACTTACGTGAAAAAGCTGAGCAATATGTCGTATATGATAGACAGAGGATATTTTGTTTAAGATCCTTGTCTCCTCTTGATATCCTGTCAGCATGTTTATCCAATTGGGTGTACATATCCATATATCCCATGATAGTCTCCTCACTTTTATGGATTTTTGATTTGAGGAGGCTTGTCAGTTGGGTATTAGATCATTTGGCCTCCTTACGGTTTGTATTCTTCGTTTCTTTCTTCAATTAATACCTCGTTAGCTCTTGTTTAAGCTTTTCCGGTTCTTTTGAGCTGTGTGACATGAATAAGAGGATCAAGGAGCTTGTCGAGCCTCTTCGGAGCTTCTACATCTAAATTATAATATTGGGTCATTAACCTTATCATTCTTCTTCTAAATAGCGATAAAAAGTTGATTGAATAATTGAAATGAAGAGAAAATCCCCTTTACATAATACATATACGGTATTATCAGGTGGATTTACGTGATGGAAGGTTGGATCAAGCTAGGGATATAAGAAACTGATCCCGACCTGGTTTCCTCTAACCCGTGAACTTTAGATAACTGACGACAACTATCCTGTCTTTGATTATTTTGAAACTTTGACTCTGAGTAGTGATGTTTATTTTCTTTTTCTTGCCGTCGGGAAGATCGATAAAGACGGATTTCTGGAGCGGTTGAGGTCCGGCGAATTCGAACTTGGGTCTGTAATACTTCGCGAGGTCGATCGTTGCCACCTTGAAACCGAATATATTTATGTCGAATTTTGCTTCCCGGACCTTCACTGAAATGACGTTACTAACCGTATTATATTTAACGTCGACCGAGCCGGTAACCTTCTCCGTGAAGGTTATGCCCTTCGCCTTTATATCCGCGTCCGCATAAAAAGTTGCGTTATTCGGCTCGAGGTCTATACGCGCATTCCTTATCTTCCAGGTGTAGTCGGTCTTGATAAACCCTTTCTTGAACTTTCCGCCGCCGGAGATCTGCCCGACAGCTTTTAAAAATTTGTTAAAAGTACTTTCATGAAGAATCATCTGCGCATCCTGGGCAAAAGCCGCGTTAGCGGAAAACAGAATCAGTGTCAAAGCAATGGTGATAAATTTCATCGGTCATACTCCTTTGATGTTAAGTGTTGCGCTGTCAGCGCTGAATAGTCACTATGAATTCGGGCAATATTCTCTCCGACATCTTCTCGAATGTGTTTTCTAATGCTTTCAGACCCGCCTTCTCATAGTTCAGCTGAATGCCCTTCACATTTGACAAGGCGTTGCTGTAGCTCTCTTCTCCTGAAGTGAGGTCGATGACGGAAATTTCCATATCCGCGTACGCAATGAACTGTCCATATGTTGTGTTGCCCTTACGGGTTTCGACTTTGAACCGGACAGCGAGGTCTGCTTCGCTCATCTCGTCGACGAAAGTGAATCCTCTGCCGGTGAGCCAGTTTTTGAACTTTGCGGTAATAGATTTTATCTCAAGCGGTTTTCCCAAATTCAGCTCGCTGGACTCAAGAAAAACGCTTAATCCCGATACATTCAAAATCAGGTTCGCGCCGGGAATCGAGAGGCTGCGAAGAATTTTGGACACTATACGGGAGGAGGCAGTATCGTTATCTGCGGGGATCAAGAGATCGACTTCGGATTTGATGATCTGCAGCCTGTCGGTTGAAGTGATCTTGGAGACCGATCCCTTCGCAACTCCATTCGCGTCGGTGAAGAGCTGCTCAACCATATCACCGGAGCCTCTTATGAAGGAGAGTTTAAGAGGCAAATTGAACGCATTGTGTTCAACGCCGTTATCGTCTCTGTAAACCGCATGAATCAGATAGGGTTCGTTCAGCGGTTTCCCTACCTTCGCGGAAAGAGCGCCCTTCTCCGGCTTTAACTCGATCTTCCCTAACAAAGATTGGAGAGAGACGTAAATTTCATTCCGTAAAAATATCTCCGAGCCTTCATAATCGGTCTTCAGAGTTTCTGTTATATGATTTCGTATCGGATCGAAAGCCTGCTTATAGTAGATCAAGGCGCTCGCGGGATTATTTCCCGATTCCTCTCTCTTAGCCTTGCGTAAGAGATCCTTCGAGAGATTTATCGCCCTCTCCAACCTAAGCCGCTTCGCCTCTTTATACTTCGAGATAGAAAGCCTGTAATAGACCCAATACTCTTTCTTATCTTCCCATGTATCAATAAGCTCGAAATCCTCGAGCGTAGACTTGGTGGTCGATTGAATCTCAGACTTGAATTCGCTTTCGGAAAGTCCGCTTTGAATTGTGATCTTATCCGTGATCTTGCTCGATATGTTGATGGTGATCTCCGAGGCAAGTTCGTTGAGAGCGTTATTTTTTGCCTGCCGCAGATGATCCTGACTTTCTTTCGACTTCTCGGCTATTCCGATACCGATGTAATATCCCTTGATGATCGGACGTTTTTTCACCCAGCCCGGTTTTTTAGGCGCAGAAAGGAGCAGCCCCGCCGAGAGGAAGATCAGTGCGAACAGAGTGACTGATTTTTTTAATTTAATTTTAGATTTCATAGCAGTTCCAACCCGAATTTCATTCTGAATTTACACTTGCGGCAACATCAATTCAATTTCTATTCTGCATGTCAGCGATTGACGGAGATTATGAGGTCGCCCGGTTTTATAATTGTTTCGGAAGATTTTTTCTTGACAACAGTCCCTATAGAGAGCGTTTTTTCGGTTGTGTTTATGGTAATGGTCGCCAACACTTCCTTATTCCAGCCTATCCTTTTTCCCGTGACGGGATGAAGCAGTTCATCGGTGACACGAATTACGATAAACGAGTCGCCGCTTCCGGCGCCGCGCTCTTCGCCTATATCCAGAGTAACTTTCATGCCATCAACCTGAACCACATATCCAAGCAAGGGGAAGAGCGTTCCTATCTTATCGCCGATCTTATCAATGGCTTTCTGAGCGGAAGTTGAATATTCCGAATCAAAGTCCACGGCGCCGCTGACCACCGTTCCATCTGAGGATTTCACAATCTTGCTCTCACTTTTTCCGGTCGCGCGTTCAGCAACAATTATTTTTCCCGTCACCGCATCGACCACTCGAACGTCTATAGAAGTTTCAACGACAACGAGCGTATACGCGAACTTATCGATATTTTGTTGTGTCGCAGAGGTTACAACGCCGAATATCACATACTCAGCGCCAAGCAGCTTCCCTACTTCGGCAGCGGTTGACTCATCTATGATCCCGCTCATCCCGAGCTTCTGTTCGTTCAGGACTTTTTCGATCTGCGTCCGTTCGATAACATCGAATTTACCCGATTTCACTAAGGAAGTTATCAGCATATCCGAGAGTTTCAAGTCCACCTTGTCCTTGAGGTCGCTGTTGTCGCTGAACTCCAACACAGCCACCCTCTTCTTCAGTCCTTTTCCTTCTTTGATCCTGTCGATAATAGAATCGTCCCATCCCGAAGGCATTGACAATGCAGTGGCAGCCGGTTTCGTCGGTTCGCCGCTCGACCGGGTAGCCGGACTCGATGCGGCGCAGCCAGCGGTAAAGATTATAATAAAGATGAAAAAAATGGTTTTGCTGTTTAGGTATATCAACTTATTCTCCTTCGAATCTGATTTATAATTTTATTAACTCAACATTTTAAAAGCTTCATAAAGCACCTTCATATCTTCCACAAGAACAGGGGCACCCTTACGGACTTTGTTCAGCCTCTCGGTGCTTTCTATCATGCCCTTTGAAACGTTTGATATTGCCAGGAAATCAGGGATCCCGTTTGTCGAGAAGTCCCCGCGAATATCAGTCAAAAGTAAGCGACCTTGCCTTAAAAGAGAAGGTGTTTCTTTAATTCCGCGCAGTAACGCGAGGGAACCGATTGCGATCTGCCCTCCCATAAAAATAAAATATTTTTTTTCGTTGTGTGAAATTCTGTCGCGTTCTTTTTCCAACCTCATGATAGCAATTGACTGCTCAACGCTAAGACTGTCATGCGGCGTATCGCCGATCATCTCCTCTATATTCTCGTCCATCGTCATTTTTGCAAGATGATCCTGCGCGTATTTTTTTAAATTTGCGGTGGCATCTTTAATCATCGAATGAGACAGATTGAAAGTGAACGAAATTATCGCACTTGACTTAAAAAATTCATTATACTTTTCAATATCCGAGATCACGTAATCTGTTAGAATTATTTGAATCCCGGCGTCATTAAGGACTTCAAATCTCGGATCTATGTCTGACAGCGTCAGGTACGCGCGGGATGTACCACAACCGGGGAAAAGAACACAGATCAGAAACGCTAAAAGATAAGTTCGAGAATCTTTTTTCGGTTCAGATATAATATTAGCAATCTTTTTATTCATTGCACGGATAGTGTCTCTCAGCGCAGTTATATTAGTGATAAAGCAAATTTTTTGCCTATTTTAATATACCTATTATTTATATATAATAACAAATCTTAAGTTAATTTATCCCGGATTGTGAACAGGCAACATCTTTCTTTTCTCCGATTTCTCTGTTAAGAACAAAATAATGTTGAATCAGAAGATTTTGATGACTAATTTTCCCAAACCAATAAGTACAACTTTTAAATAAGATTGAAATTTTATTTGATAAAACCAAAATCCAACAACTGGATTTTCCGTATTATAAATAGGAAAGGATAAGTTGCCACACGTCTACAAAGATGGCAAAGAATTAGAGCTTGAAAATCTCCTGCTTTTGAGATTAATAAAAGAGGGAGACGAATTTGCGTTAGGCAAACTATTACGATAACTCTGCCAAGTTGGTATACAGTTTGATATTGCGTATATTAAAGAATGTGCAGGATAGTGAGGAGGTAACGCAGGAAGTATTTTTCAGAGTTTGGGAAAAAGCTTCTGCATTCGATTCATCGAAAGGAAGGGTGTTAAGTTGGATCGTGACAATTGCCCGGAATAAGGCATTGGATGTTTTACGATCAAAGAAGCAGAAGGAAAAAACTCAGGAAGTAACATTAGTGGAAAACGTTCATACGGAATCAAGCAGAGATGCCGGGAATGATGATCTGTCACAGCCCTTGATTCAGAAAGAGACGTCAGAATCAGTAAAGATGGCAACTAAAATATTGCCGGAAGATGAACAAAAATTGATCGAATTGGCTTTTTATGACGGATTTACACATTCTAAGATCGCTGAGCACCTTGATATGCCTTTAGGTACGGTAAAGACGAAGATACGAAGAGCCGTCGGCAGAATGCGTGACGCTATGCTAGAGGAAGTTTAGAGAACAATTATGGAACACAAACAAGCAGAAGAACTGTTAGAAGCTTATGTCATTGGAGCGCTTGATCCGGACGAAATAAGTGCGTTGGAGAAGCATCTTTCCGATAAGTGTGAGAAATGCGATGCCATCCTTTCTACACTTTATGATGTAACGATAAGTTTAGCCGAATCTCTACCTGAAAGAGAGCCGGACGCTCGTCTGAAAGAAAAAATACTTGCGCGTATCTCTTCATCTGAAACAGATAAAAAAGCGCCTATTGGTTTTGTTCAAAAAAATGCCGGTTGGCTCACCGCTGCTTCGTTAGCAGCCGGTATGGTTATAGTTCTCCTCCGAATGGGCTCTCTATCCAATGATATTGAAGTTTTACAAACAAATTTACTAGAAATGGAAGATGTAACATCATTACTTAGTTCTCCCGGTATGGAGTTCATGGATCTGCGGGGTATAGGACCTAATGAGCGCGCGTTCGGTAAGGTTGTTTATGATAAAGATAAAGGTAATGGTTTTGTCTATATGTATCAGCTGCCGCAAACTCCGGAAGGGATGCAGTATCAAATTTGGGTGATGTGGGATGGCGTCCCGACAAGTGCCGGAACCTTTTCCGTAGAAGATAATGGAAGCGCTGTGCTGACGTTGACCGGATTGCCCGATCCTGCAAAGATAGCATCTTTCGACGTAACTTTAGAACCCGAGGGCGGACTTACATCCCCAACTGGCATGATGTATCTGACCGGCAGTGAAGTTCCTTAATATCAGAATATCAGTCCTTAAAAATATTTTCCCGATTCAATAAATCCAAGAGCAGCTTTTCTTCGTATTGTTTATTTGAAGATTAGATACAATGGGTCTGTGCTCTTTGCAGGCTTAATAATGTTAATTAAAATAAATAGATAGGAGAAAAGTATGTTTAAAAAAATATTCATACTAAGCATGTTGTCAGCGCTCACGATTTTCGGATGCAGCGACGATGATGATGATACTACCGGTCCGGCACTGAGCAATAACACTTTAGTTTTAAGTTTGACGGGTGTTGAGACCTTACAAAATGGATACCATTACGAAGGATGGGCGATAGTTGGAGGATCACCCGTTGCGACAGGTAAATTTAATGTCGATGCTAATGGCGTTCTCGAGGATTTAAGCAGCAATGCTATATCCGGAGGTGAATTTGTAACTACAACGGACTTAACTGATGCGACCGCTATCATTATTACTATTGAACCGGATGGTGATACGGACGCCAATCCTGCCGATACGCATTATTTAGCGGGCAGTGTATCAACCATGTCATCGACTCTCACAGTTGGACACGCCTCTGCGCTTGGCGATGATTATTCCACTGCAACAGGCGATTACATATTAGCTACACCAACCGATGGCGCGAATACCAACGAGAACAGCGGAATCTGGTTTTTGAATCCGCCCAGCACAACTTTCTCGTATAGCCTTTCGGGCGTAACGCCGCTGTT
Source organism: Fidelibacterota bacterium MT.SAG.3 (assembly GCA_004402895.1). Classification (GTDB taxonomy): domain Bacteria; phylum Fidelibacterota; class SORT01; order SORT01; family SORT01; genus SORT01. The sequence goes on from SORT01000018.1 coordinate 6,714, forward strand.
GAACGGTTTTCATTACGAAGGTTGGGCAATCGTAGATGGAGCAGCCCTTTCTGCAGGGAAGTTTAATGTTGACGATGCCGGAGCTCTTGTAGACTTGAACGGTGTTTCTATCGCTAATGGTGAGATTGAAATTGGTGGAGATTTAAGCGCTGCCACGGCCATTATATTAACGATTGAACCTGATGGAGATACGGACACAACACCTGCGGCTACACATTACTTAGCAGGAAGTGTATCGGCTTTATCCGCAGCTCTTACGGTGGGTGATGCATCGGCGCTTGGCAATGATTATTCCACCGCAACAGGCGACTACATATTAGCCACGCCAACTGATGCAGTCAGCACAGATGAAAATAGCGGTATCTGGTTTTTGAGCCTGGCATCTGGCAGTCCGGCAGCAGGATTATCTCTCCCGGACTTACCGAGTGGTTGGGTATACGAAGGGTGGGCGGTAATTAATGGTACTCCCGTCACAACAGGTACTTTTACTGATATAGCTGCCGCAGACTTGTCCGCACCGTACAGCGGTACCGAGGCAGGACCTCCTTTTCCCGGTGAAGATTTTTTAAATAACGCTCCGAGTGGGTTGACATTCCCAACGGACTTAGCAGGCGCGACAGCCGTTATTTCAATTGAGCCGTCACCGGACGATGCCTCCACTCCATTCACACTCAAACCGCTTGTTGGCAGTATTGCGACAAACGCAACCGATCATGTAACATATGCAATGGATAATAATTCTTCCGGATTTCCGACTGGGAGTGTAACGATAGTCGTAACTTCACCATCAGCAGGATTGGTTCTTCCCGACCTGCCGAGCGGATGGGTATATGAAGGCTGGGCAGTGATAGATGGAACTCCCGTCAGTACAGGAACATTCACTGACAGAGCTGCCGTTGACTCAGCTGCTCCATACAGCGGCACAGAATCGGGACCTCCTTTCCCCGGTGAAGATTTTCTGAATAACACACCGACCGGATTGACATTCCCGACAGACTTGGCAGGAGGTACGGCAGTTATTTCAATCGAACCGTCACCGGACGATGCCTCTACTCCGTTTACACTGAAGCCACTTGTAGGCGGTATTGCGACAGACGCAACAGACCATGTGACATATTCGATGGATAATAAATCTTCCGGATTCCCATCCGGGACAGCAGTTATTAAATAAAATCCATCAATGAGTAGCAGGTAAAAAGTTTTTCAGCCATGTAGAGGCTTTACTTTACATGGCTGAAAACAAATAAAAATTAGTGCGAGCAAACGATTATTAATCTTTACGAGGATATTATTTTATTGATTAACATAAGAGGTCGTTGCTATGTTAGAAATCATATTACCGCTAAAAAGAGGAAAGTAGATTACAAATGAAAATTTCTATCTTGAAGTTGCTATCTTTGCACCTAACAGTATTACTGTTGAGCACTCAGATTATCGGTCAAACGACTACGCTGCAATTTTCTTTAACGAATGTTCCGACAGGTAATGGTCCAAGGTCAGCTGTCTTGATTGACTTGGACCGCGATGGTGTACGCGATCTGGTTGTAGCCAATCTCATAGGATCCACCATTTCTATGATTTACGGTGACGAGTACGGCTCTTTCACGTTGATTGACGGTATATCATCTGTTCATAAAGCCCCACACGCTATAGCGGTTGGGGATTTTGACGAGAACGGTCTCTTTGACTTTATCACTGCCAACAGAGACGATAACACCATCGGAATTTTTCTGAATGACGGCGCCGGAAGTTTTTTGCCGCCCTCATTTATCACTACCGGAGATGGTCCACGCTGGATAGCAGTCGCAGATTTCAACGAAGACAATCACTCCGATCTTGCAGTGACCAACAGAACATCAGATGACGTTACTATATTGTTAGGGGACGGCTCCGGCGGCTTCAGTCTCGTTGGAAATTTTTATACGGGCGATGGTCCTGTTCCACTAATTGCAGCTGACTTAGATGGAGATGGTTTAATAGATTTAGCGGTTGCAAATGACTTGAGCGATATACTTGTGATTCTAAGCGGGGATGGTACTGGTAGTTTCTCGCTTCTTACAAAGATTCAGGTTGGTCTCTCCCCCAAACACATCAGTGTAGGTGACCTGAATCAGGATGGTATATCTGATTTAGTGGTGGCATCGCTACTCGATGGCAATGTTACAGTATTGATCGCAGACGGATTCGGTTCATTCACATCATCAACTTATGCTGCCACAGCTGGAGCGTTCGCGGTTGTGATCGAGGATTTTGATGGTGACGGTAACAACGACCTTGCCGTAGCAGATGGTGTGAACGACGTTGTTGCCATACTCCTCGGGGATGGGAGAGGCAATTTTTCCGAACCGCAAAACTTTCCTGTAGGGTTGGCTCCGCACGCGCTTATCTCAGGTGATTTCAATGGCGACGGCAGACCGGATCTCGCGACGCCCAACACAGGGGATGATACAATTACAATTCTTTTGAACGAAACCCCATCTCAATCGAGTGTCCACGAGATTTCGATAATTCAAATGCTTTATTCCGATTTCTTCCCGGATCCGGTCATTTCGCCGGTGAACGTCCCGTTGCGGTTTATGGTAACAACTAATTCCAGAGAACATGTCAACCGGCTCCGGCTACTTCCTTTTATAAGTTCCACTGATATCGTACGTGTAGAAGAAATCCTCAATATTGAATTTACACCGGATATTATCGGAACATTTCAGATTCAAAACATTGGACATGGGTTCACCGGTGACATCATAATTACGGAGGGTGAAGCCGCTGCTGATGCAAAAGTGATTGAGCTGAACAGGCAAGGTGCATCACTGATCCACAGCAATGCGCAAACACAAATATTTCCTGCTACTATCCGGGTCTTGAAGGATATTCCGCTTACCATATATAATATAAGCCTTGATGATGAGCACTGGGTAAGTATAGAGCCATGGGTAACAGCTCCCGATCCTTCCGAACAAGGCAATGTCCGGACTCGTGTGATCACTAAATTTGAATTCACGCCGACCGATACCGGCAGATTCGAGATCGTCCATACGGTACACGGATTTTCCGGGCAACTGATCGTTGCAAACCCCGTCATAACCGGTTTGGAACCTGATGTCAATTTAATTGAAGGCTATTCTCTAAATGATAACTACCCTAATCCGTTTAATCCTTCTACAACAATAGAATATATAATTCCTCAAGCCGGGAGTGTCTCCTTGATAGTTTATAATCTACTTGGAGAGGAAGTGACCCGTCTTGTGGACGAAATTCAGCAAGCAGATAAATACAATATCATATGGGAGGCATCAAATTTTTCGTCTGGAATATACTTCTACCAACTACAGGCAGGAAAATTCGTGCAGACAAATAAAATGTTATTATTGAAGTAATTACTTCTTTAATTAACTCATAAAAGCGTATCACAACGATATTATGTTTTGAGTTATTTATCTGATTATTTTGTCAGCTTTATTGCCGTTTTCTCTAATTAGCAGCACGAATGCGCAAACAGAAGTAGTCACTCGATTAATTATCACTTGACAAATATTAAAGAAGCGTTTAGGTTAGTAGTACTCAATCAGTCATATATATACTCAGATAGGAGATACTTATGAAAAAAATGTTATTAATTCTCGCAGCAATACTCTACACTGCAGTCCCTAATGTTGTTCTCGGGCAGACTGGGACGGCACACTTCAGCGCCCAACTCACGGGCGACCAGGAAAATCCAGCTGTAACTTCTGCTGGCACAGGCACCGGTACCTTTTCACTTACAGACGCGGGCCTTGCTTATGACATCACATTCGAGGGGATAACAATAACCGCCTCTCACTTTCACTTAGGTGCGACCGGAGTTAACGGCGGAGTAGTTAGAGCCATAGACTTCGCAGGCGGTAACACCGTCTCTGGCATTTGGACACCCGAGGAGGTTGATCAGCCGCTTACCGATGCTCTCATTGCCGATCTTGTTGCGGGGAATATCTATGTCAACCTGCACACGAGTGACCATGGCAGCGGAGAATTACGAGGGCAAGTGACACTATCAGGAGGAGGCATAGGCCTCTCTGCCAAACTTACAGGTGACCAGGAAAATCCAGCTGTAACTTCTGCTGGCACAGGCACCGGTACCTTTTCACTTACAGACGCGGGCCTTGCTTATGACATCACATTCGAGGGGATAACAATAACCGCCTCTCACTTTCACTTAGGTGCGACCGGAGTTAACGGCGGAGTAGTTAGAGCCATAGACTTCGCAGGCGGTAACACCGTCTCTGGCATTTGGACACCCGAGGAGGTTGATCAGCCGCTTACCGATGCTCTCATTGCCGATCTTGTTGCGGGGAATATCTATGTCAACCTGCACACGAGTGACCATGGCAGCGGGGAATTACGAGGGCAGCTTAGTACCCAGGACGTCGTAACAGCCGTTGCAGACGAACCCACAGTTATACCGCGGATTTTTGTCCTCCTGCAAAACTACCCGAACCCCTTCAACCCGACCACGACCATTGAATACGTGCTTCCACGGTCAGCCGAAGTCCTGCTGACGATATACAATCTGCGAGGACAAGAAGCAGTGCGTCTTTTTGAGGGACAGCAAACCGGAGGGTACCATACAGCTACATGGAACGCATCCCATATGGCCAGCGGCATTTATTTCTACAGGCTTCAGGCGGGAGAATTCGTCCAGACGAGGAAGATGCTGTTATTGAAGTAATTACTTCTTTTATTACGTAATAAAAGTGTGTTACAACAATAGCTTCATTAAAGTTATTTGTTTGATTATTTCGTTCGCGTTGTTGTCGTTTGCACTCATCAACAGCGCGAACGCCCAAACAGAAGTAATCATACAAGCCAGTAAGGATAACACGCTATACGAAAGCGATACGGGCGCCTTGAGCAATGGAAAGGGCGCCCATTTCTTTGTTGGTAAAACTGGCGGCGGTTTGATTAGACGCGGACTTCTTGCATTTGATATCGCTGGAAATATTGAAAGCGGCGCCTCAATAGAGAGTGTATTACTAACCTTGAATATGTCTAGGACTCCAACAACAACTTCAAAGATAATTACCCTCCACAAAATATTATCAAACTGGGGTGAAGGCAATTCAAATGCACTCGGAGAAGAAGGCGCGGGAGCAGCATCCATGAGTGAAGATGCCACCTGGATTCACACATTTTTTGACAGCATCTTTTGGACGGACAGCGGAGGGGATTTTTCTGATGTTGTAAGCGCTACAGCATCGATCGGAGGTATAAATTCTTATACGTGGAACTCTACACCGGAGTTGGTTGCCGATGTTCAATCATGGTTGGATTCTCCCTCAACCAATTATGGCTGGATTCTAATAGGAGATGAGAATGCGGTGCGCACTGCAAAACGGTTTGATTCAAGAGAAAACGCTTCTGAATCTGATAGACCCTTATTAAAGGTCATTTATACACCTGCTATCGGTGTAATTACAAGAATAAACGATCTTCCAATTCGATACGATCTAAAACAAAACTACCCGAATCCCTTTAATCCGGTGACGAACATAAGCTACTCGCTTCCGCTCTCGGGGAATGTGAGTCTGGTTATATATAATTTGTCGGGTGAAGAAATGTCTCGACTTGTTGACGACAAACATTTACAAGCCGGCGACTACAACACCAGCTGGGACGCTTCAAATATGACATCCGGTATATACTTCTACCGTCTTACTGCCGGTCCGCCAGCTGGCGGATTCGTCCGGACGAGGAAGATGGTATTGCTGAAGTGATTCTGAAATGCTCAATCATCCGTCCACTATTTAGATCTGTTGATCTATTAGATTTAATTTTCCCGTTCAGAGCGAAAGAAGAAAATCGATCGCTTTCAGATAACTGCCGATGCCTTCACCCGAGAATTGTTTTGCGGCGACCGGTTCTATAACCGAGATCTTCCTGAACTCTTCTCTTGAAGATATATCGCTGAGATGAACTTCCACGACGGGAGGGGAGACGGCAGCAACAGCATCGCGTATGGCGTAAGAATAGTGCGTAAAAGCGCCGGGATTTAGTATAAATCCGTCCGAACCATTTCTAAATTTATGAAGCAGGTCGATAATTTCGCCTTCATGGTTAGATTGAAAAAATTTCAGTTCCACATCCTTTCCCTTAGCATATTCTTCGATCTCACGGTTCAGTTCTTCTAACGTTTGTGAACCGTAAATCTCAGGTTCACGCTCTCCAAGCAGATTAAGATTCGGTCCATTTATAACTACAACCGTTTTCAAATTGACTCCTGCGCAAATATGATCGATTCTTCAATTAGCGGTTTTTCAATCCCTGACCGGATGACGGCAGACCCGATCTTATCGAGAAGAACAAAATGAATTTCGCCCTCTTTTACTTTTTTATCGGAATTCATTGTGTCGATGATTTTAGTCACGGTCAATTCTCTGATTGAGTCAGGTAAGTTTATTTTTTTAACCAAATTTAGCGCTTCTTCAGATTGGTCCGAAGAAAGGAGCTCGAGCAATTCCGAAAGCCGGATAGCGGCTCTCATTCCGAACGCAACGGCTTCCCCATGAGTAATGCTTCCACGGGGCAGAACAGATTCGATGGAATGCCCGAAAGTATGACCGAAGTTAAGTATACGCCGTAATCCGCTCTCCTGCTCATCTTTGGCTACCACTTCAGCTTTTAACTCGACACATCGTTTGATAAGAAAGATGGTCTTCTCAGTGTCATTCAATTTCAATATTCCGGAAAAATTGTTTGAAAGGTGATTTGCAAATTCAGAGTCAAGGATCAATCCGTATTTAATTACCTCAGCCATTCCGCACATCAGTTCCTTTTGCGGCAGTGTAGAAAGAAAATCGGTGTCGATTATGACGGCATTAGGCTGATAGAAGGAGCCGATCAAATTTTTGCCCATTGCGTGATTGATCCCTACCTTTCCGCCGACGCTCGAATCTACCTGCGCCAAGAGTGTAGTGGGAACCTGAACAAAATTCAGTCCTCTAAGAAGCGTTGCTGCCGCAAACCCAGCCAGATCCCCGACAACTCCGCCGCCGAGAGCTATAACGGTGGAATTCCTTTCAAAACGTTCTTCTAATAATCTGTCATAAAGTATTGACATAACGGCAAGAGATTTGGAGGATTCACCCGACGGTATTTTCACGTTAAAAACTTCAAATCCCGCGTCGGAGAGATTTTTGACGACCGTGTCGAGATGAAGTTTGGATACGATCTCGTCGGTGACGATCGCTATCTTCTTTCCGAGATGCAGGTCAGTGATGATCTTTCCGATTTTTGAAGAGATACCTTGTTGAATATATATCGGATATGAACGCTCACCAAGCTCGACGATCATAGCTGGTGTAGAAGCGGTTAAAACCTTAATAACATCATTGACAACATCTTCAATCGATTTGTTGTCGGTTTTGATCGAGTAATTGCTTGACCGATAATGAGGGAGCCTATCAGTCAACATCTCTTTTATCGTATCAATTTTTTCCGTTTCCGAAAGTCCATCCAATAATGGTCTGTTGTCATTTGATTTAATCAGACGGTTTAAAAGAGTCTCAGGTGAGGTGTCGAGATAGAGAGTTATTCCTGTCCGGGACAGCAGCTCTCTGTTTTCCTCCTGCAATAACAGCCCGCCTCCGCATGATATGACAGCGTTCTTCTCCAAGCTCACTTTTTTCAGAACACTGCTTTCAACGCTCCTAAACTGTTCTTCACCCGATTCTTCAAACAGCTCACTGATAGTTTTATCGGCAGCTTTTTCTATCAAAGAGTCGGTATCGTAATATTTACGCTCAAGTTTTTCGGCGAGCAGTTTACCGACAACGCTTTTGCCCGCCCCCATAAATCCTACTATATAGATATTGTCAGCTTTTGACACGCGAGAGTAATTCCTTCATTGAATCGCCGCCGAATTTTTCCAAGAGCGCGTCGGCGAGAGTCAGAGCAACCATCGATTCACCTATTACGGCCGCCGCGGGGACTGCGCATACATCGGAGCGTTCGTACCGTGAATCGACTTCTTTTCCGGTCGCAAGATCGACAGATTTCAACGGTTGTCTCAAGGTTGAGATAGGTTTCATCGCTGCCCGGACGACGATAGGCTTTCCGTTCGTCACTCCGCCTTCAAGACCGCCGGCTCTGTTTGAGGGTCGAATATATGATTCTTTCCCCGGCAGTATTTCGTCATGCACTTTTGAGCCGAACAGCGCCGCGTTATCGAATGCCGGTCCAACTTCGACACCCTTGATCGCCGGGATACTCATCAGAGATTGGGCGAGTTTACCGTCGAGTTTCCTGTCCCAATGAACATAGCTGCCCAATCCGGGCATCACTCCGTCGGCTATGACCTCGAATACTCCTCCCACAGTGTCTTTCTCAGTTACCGCTTCTTTAATCGCGTTGATCATTCGCTCGGAAGATTCCTCATCGATACAGCGAACGCGGGAATCGTCTGCGAGTTCTTTTATTTCAGTTGCAGAAAGCTCTTCATCATAAGGGGACAAGAACGCCTGATTGATACTGAGGACATGGCTCCCGATAGTTATTCCACATTCCTTCAGAAGTAGTTTCGCAATTCCTCCGAGACCGACACGCATGGCGGTCTCTCTCGCGCTCGAACGCTCAATGACATTCCTGAGGTCGTCGTGTCCGTATTTATAATATCCCGCTAAGTCTGCATGTCCCGGTCTGGGTATGGTGACAGATTCAGGAACGGAATCCATGACTTCGGAAGCCATTTTATCTTTCCAATTTGCCCAATCCTTATTTTCAATCGTAAGAGAGATCGGACCGCCCATTGAAAGTCCGTTGCGTACGCCTGATATAATTTCTGCCCCGTCTTTTTCAATTTTCATCCTGCCGCCTCTGCCGTATCCGAGCTGCCGGCGGGCAAGGTCGATATTAATATCTTCGACCAATATTTTCAATCCGGCGGGAACACCTTCGATGATTCCCACCAATCCTTTGCCGTGCGACTCACCGGCTGTAAGAAATCTGATATTACTCACTTTCAATTTCTCCATATAATTTTTTAATTGCGGATTCGGTTAATCCGTCATCCGGAAGATCCTTTTGCATCCAGAATTTCAGCGACTCAAAACCCTGGTGAACCAACATGCTCATTCCCTCTGAATACCGATATGAACCGTCTAAGATAGAGGGGTCAAGAGCGTTTGCTCCATAATTCAGATCATAAAGGAGCTTCAAATTGGGGAGGCTCGTCAACAGTTCAGGCTGAAAGACTCCATAGCTCAAAGAGTTTATAGCCAAACTGATGTTTTCTGATAGTGAAACTGAATTTTTCACTACGATTAGTTTGCTGCTCTCGGCGTCATGAATAAGTGTAGAGAGAGATTCCGCGTGCTTCAATGTCCGGTTAACTACATATATGACGGAGACGTTCATTTTGCTGAGTGAACAGACTACTGCTCTGGCAGCGCCTCCGGCGCCGAAGAGAAGAACTTCTCCGTTTTCCACGTTCAGATCCATTCCATTTAAAGCTTTCCGAAAACCGAGAATATCCGTGTTGTGACCAATCAGTTTATTCTCGCGGACGGCAACCGTATTTACCGCGCCGACTCCCTTCGCTTCAGGAGTCAATTCGTCTAAATATCGGATAACGGTTTCCTTGTGCGGAGTGGTCACACTAAATCCATCCAGGGAATTATTTCGACTTTTCAGAATGAACGATTCCAATTCGTCAGGAGGAACGGAAAACGTTTTATATTCGCCTTCGATACCTAACCGCTCCATAAAATACGCATGCAGTTTAGGGGAGAGCGATTTTCTATTTGAATATTTCAGTATGCCGAGTTTCATCACAATTCAATTGGAACTTAGTTTGTCCAGTTCGCTAAAAAATGATGGATATGATACAGAAGAGGATTCGGCGTCTCTAACAGTTACACCGTTTTTTGATGCAAGACCTGCAATGGCAAAAGTCATCGCCAATCTGTGGTCGCCGTCTGTATCTACTTCCCCGCCTATGATAGATTGATTTCCTCGAACAGAAAAGCCGTCTTCAAATTCGTCAGCTGTCACACCAACGGAGCGCAAACCGTTTACGAGGAAGGATATCCGGTCTGCCTCTTTTACCCGTAATTCTCCTGCGCCGGATACTTTTGTAATTCCTTCAGCTTTCGCACTTAAAATGCCTATAAGCGGAAGTTCATCAATTATGGATGGGACGGTTTCAGCGGTTATTGAAACAGCTTTTAAATTGGAATGTTTGACTGAAATGTCGCCTATCAGCTCTCCTGATTCTTCTTTTGAATTACGAATTTCAATATCAGCTCCCATTTCCCTGACGACATTCAGGAATCCTGTCCGGGTAGGATTAAGTCCCACATCTTTGATCAGCAGATCGCTGCCCTCAATCAAGAGCGCGGCGGTTATAAAAAATGCCGCGGAGGAGAAATCACCGGGGATTTTGAATTTGGCTGCTCTCAATTCAGAACCCGGTTCTAATCTGAGATTGTTGTTATCTTTTTCAATGGTCGCTCCACACTCTCTGAGCATAATTTCGGTATGATCACGGGAGGGATGCGCCGCGGACAATGTCACACTTACTCCGGCGCAAATTCCTGCAAGTAAAATTGCGGATTTGACTTGAGCGCTTGCTACCGGCATGTCATACGTAATAGAGTTTAAATCGGGATTTCCCTTGATGGTCAAAGGACAGCCTCCTGAAGGAGCGGAAGATATTCGAGCTCCCATCAGAGAGAGGGGATTCATTATCCGTTTCATCGGGCGTTTCCTTATGGAGGAATCGCCGTCTAAAACAGTTTCAAATTCTTGAGCTGCTAAAACTCCCGACAGCAACCGAACGGTCGTACCCGAATTACCGACATCAATCAATCCATCAGGTTTTTTGAATCCGTTCGTACCCTTTCCATGAACAACGGTTTTTCCGTCTGAGAAAGTGATAGACACTCCTAAATCGATTAAACACTGCCTTGTGGATTCAACATCGAGTCCGGCATGATTACCGGTTATCTCCGTTTCTCCGTTAGCGATGGCTCCTATAATCAACGCGCGATGCCAGATCGATTTATCTCCCGGCGGTGTGAACTCCCCGGAGATTTTATTTGCCGGTTGAATGAACCGTTCCACTAATTTTCACCCCGAATCTTTTTCTTCAATTCGGCAGCGCTGTCGAATTTTTCGCTGATAGAGCCATCTAAAATATCATTTTCAATTTCAGATAGAAATGCGGTAAAAACGGAGATCGCCTCTCTTATTTCTTTATTGTTAAAACGGATAATATCATTCCATATCTTTGGAGGACTCGAAGCAAGACGTGTCATTGAGTACATTCCCCGACCCACCGTTTTTTCGCTATCATCAATCTGTCCAATTGAGAGAGTGAGGGCAGTGGAAATAAATTGAGGAAGATGGCTGGTATATGCGATGATGCGGTCGTGAATCACCGAATCCATGACATGAACCTCAAAATTCAATTTTGTCAGGAAATCAGAGAGATTTTTTAGGATCTCCTTTGGAACGTTTGAAGCGGGAGAGAGCATAAATCTGACGCCGTCAAGATAATCGGCGGAAGCATCGTTAAACCCTTCTCCCTCAGAACCGCCTATAGGATGACCTCCGATAAAGTATTTCCCCGGGATTAAATTTTTCTCCGCTTCTTTTAGAATTGACGCGTTGACGCTTCCTAAATCACATATGACAGCGCCCTCTTTGGAATCGGACATCACCTGTGGGAGGATCTCGATTATACCCGATATAGGAAGACCCAGAAAAATCAGTTCTGAATCTTTCAGAGCTTCTGAAATATCATTTGAATCGAAAACTTTGTCAAATGGAGAATCTGAAGGCAAATTCTGAATAACAGAAGGGAGGTCAACGCCGATCAGATTAACATCAGGAAGAATTTTTTTGAGCAATAACGCCAATGATCCGCCGATCAGACCTGTGCCTATTATGGATATTTTTTGGTACATCAGTCTATCGTTCTGCCGACAGCAGAGGCAATTATCCTTACTTCGTTCATAAGAGTCGTAAATTGCTCGGGATAGAGAGATTGCGCTCCATCAGAAAGCGCTTTTTCGGGGTTGTCATGTACTTCAATCAGCATACCGTCGGCGCCGGCAGCGACCGAGGCTCTCGCGACAGGGCTTACTTTATCCCTTATTCCGGTTGCGTGACTCGGATCGGCGATGATGGGAAGATGACTCAGACCCTGCACGACAGGTATTGCTGAAACATCGAAAGTATTCCGTGTGTAACCTTCAAACGTACGGATACCCCGTTCGCACAAGATAACATTTTGATTTCCTCCCGCCATTATATATTCTGCCGACATCAGCCATTCCTCGATTGTAGCCGATAGTCCTCTCTTCAGCAGAACAGGAATTTTCGATTTGCCCAATTCCTTGAGCAGTTGATAGTTTTGCATATTCCGGGCTCCAACTTGAAATATATCCGTGTAATCAGACATCAAAGGGATCAGGTTCGGATCCATAATTTCTGTTACAACAGCCATATCGTACATATCAGCCGCTTCACGCATATATATCAATCCTTCTTCTCCAAGCCCCTGGAAGGAGTAAGGGGATGTCCTCGGTTTATATGCGCCGCCTCTGAGAAATTTTGCTCCCGCTTTACTGACAATTTCAGCCATTCTCATTATATGATCTTTTGATTCAACGGAGCAGGGTCCTGCCATGACAACTACTTTTTCACCGCCTATCTCTTCACCGCGGACATTGATGATCGTTTTTTCCGGATGCATCGCTCTGCTCGCTAGTTTATAAGGTTCAGAGATACGAATTACATTACTGACGCCCTTCATCAATTTAAAATCATTGAGTTCAATTTCGCCTGTTAAACCGATCGCTCCGATGACAACCTGGGCAACACCGTCAGATCGGTGGATGTCGAGATCCAAAGCGTTTAATTTAGATATTACAGCCTGTATATCGCTCTCTTCGGCGCCTGATTCCATTATAATAATCATTTAGACTCTCTCTGTTTATTTTTGGCAGTTATGTTTTTATCTGATGAAACGGAGAATTTCTCTACTCTGCGTGATTCATCAATTATACGCTGAAATAAGCCAACGACCGCTTGATTATCTAATGGTCCATCATTCTTGCTTAGCATCATTTTGATGATCTCTCTCTCTCTCGTAGGATCATATATAGCTAACCCGAGTTCATTTTTTATCTCTCCTAATTCAATCGCTAATTGAGCTCTGTCGTTAAGTAGTTTTAAGAGATCAGTGTCAATTGAATCGATCGCTTTCCTTATCTCTTTGATCCTGTCCATCTTTCAGCTCAATTACTCAGCGCTTGTCGAACAGCCCTGAAAAGTGACCTTAACTCATTAACGGAGTTGTCATCATCATCGTTCAGTAACTTTACAAAGGCGCTGCCGATGACTATACCGTCGGAATAGGGCGCGAGACTAAGAGCAGATTCTTTTGAATTTATTCCGAATCCCACCAATATTTTTCTGCCGGAGAGCTGCTTCACTCTCTTTAAATATTCTTGAATGTCCTCCGGTAAATTATTTTGTTGCCCGGTAACGCCGAATACTGAGACACAATAAATGAACTCGGTGGAGAGTTCGCTGACAAATTTGATCCGTTCATCTGTTGTATTTGGTGCAACGAGAAATATGGTGCTTATGTTGTTATCTCTCGCCGAATTGACATATGGTTCTGATTCTTGAGGAGAAAGATCGGGTATGATAACACCGTCAACTCCTACTTCGGCACATTCTGAAAAGAACTTTGATATCCCCCGTTTATAGATGGGATTTGTGTATCCCATCAATACGAGCGGGACTTCATGAACTTTTCTAAGTGACTTGACCAAACTATAAATGTCGTCAAGATCAGTGCCGTTATTCAGAGATCGATTCGACGCCTCCTGGATGACCACACCATCTGCCAACGGATCGGAAAACGGGACGCCGATCTCAATTATGTCAGCTCCCTCTTCGGCGAAGAGTTCAAACACTTCACGTGACCTATCAAGCGTTGGATAACCCGCAACCATATAAGGAACCAAAAGAGTAGTGTTGGACTCGTCATTGTTTCGAGAAAGTTTTGTGAGTCTATTCTCCATTAGAGACCTCTTCTGAAAAGTCTTTATCGCCTCTGCCTGATAAACAGACGATGATTCCATCGCTTTTTTTATAATCAGTCGCTATCTGAATCAGTTTAGCGATGGCATGTGAAGACTCGATCGCCGGAATGATGCCTTCCGTTCTTGATAACAGCTTAAATGCATTTAACGCTTCGGTATCGCTTACCGAAGAATATTGAACTCTGCCGCAATCTTTCAAATAAGAATGCTCGGGACCTGAACCGGGATAATCCAATCCGGGCGCAATTGATTCCGCGGGGGATATCTGACCGTTTGAATCCTGTAGAATATATGAGAGGCTTCCGTGCAAGACTCCCGGTGAGCCTTCGGAGAGAGAGGCGGAGTGATTTCCCAATTCCAATTTTTCTCCTCCCCCCTCGACACCGTAAAGTTTCGCGTCAGTCGATAAAAACGGATGAAACAGGCCGATCGAATTACTGCCGCCGCCGACACAAGCCACAAGCGCAGCCGGTGTGGATCCTTCCGCTTCGTCAAATTGTTTCTTTGCTTCGAGTCCGATTATCCGCTGGAAGTTACGCACCATAAGAGGGTAGGGGTGAGGACCCACGACTGATCCTATCATATAAAAAGAATCCTCGACGTTTGTCACCCAATCCCGAATCGCCTCGTTTATCGCATCTTTCAAAGTTTTACTTCCGGAGTCGACGGGAATGACTTCAGCGCCAAGCAGTTTCATTTTACGGACGTTAAGAGACTGACGTATGGTATCTTTACGACCCATATACACTACAGCGTTTAATCCGAATTTCGCAGCAACTGTGGCTACCGCAAGACCATGCTGACCTGCGCCTGTCTCGGCGATGATCCGTTTTTTCCCCATTCTGATTGCAAGCAGAGCCTGACCAAGAGTGTTATTTATTTTATGCGAACCGGTGTGACCAAGGTCTTCACGTTTCAGATATATTTTCGCTCCGCCTAAGTCAGAACTGAGCTTGTCCGCGAAGTAGAGCGGTGTAGGTCGACCGGAATAATTTTTCAACAGATCATCGAATTCAGAATGAAAACCGTCGTCTTTCCATGCGGTGGTGAATGCGCTTTCAAGTTCGTTAAGCGCCGGAACGAGAGTTTCCGGAACATAACTTCCTCCGTATTCACCGAAATGACCTGAATCATCGGGCAGGTTGTAGTTTTTAAAGTCGATCATTTGCTCTCTTGACTGCGTTGAATAATTGTTCTAATTTTTTTTTATCCTTTATTCCGGGTGAGGATTCCACGCCGCTCGATACGTCGAGAAAGGCGGGGTTTATATTTGAGATGGCCTCAGCTGCGTTTTCAGCGGTTATACCTCCGGCGAGTATCAACCGATCTTTTCTTAGATCTGTGGGTATGAGCTCCCAATCAAAAGTTTTCCCGGTCCCGCCATATTTGTTGATCTCTTTATTATCGAGAAGAAAATAGCCCAAACCATTTTGCCGTATGGAGTTAAAATCGTTTTTATCACTTATAGAGTAAGCCTGTATTATGGGCAGGTTAAGTTTATTCACTTCATCATTGTTGAATTTACCGTGAATTTGCAGAGCCTTGATACCGGTATTGTCAATTATAGAACTGATTTCTTCTACTTCCGGATTCACGAATACTCCGACCGGAAGAACCTCTTCCGGCAGAAACTGTACAATTTTTTCAGCAGCGCTGTTCGAAATAAAACGAGAGCTTTTATCGTAGAATATCATCCCTATCATTCTTGCTCCATATTCAGAGGCGAGCTTTGCGTCATCAGGCCGGGTGATGCCGCATATTTTAATTTTGGTCATGGTTCTCGCTCAGCAATCGACGAAGAGCTTTTCCGGGATCGTCAGTTTTCATAAATAGTGAACCTATAAGGGCTGAGTAGATTCCGAGTTCATTGATCATCTTCAGCTCCTCATTGCCGTTAATTCCGCTTTCGGCGACCACTAATATGCTTTCCGGAATATCCGCACTGAGCTCTTTAAAGACAGAACGGTCGATCTCAAAGGTTTTCAGATCTCTGCAGTTGATTCCAATAAGTTCAAGTTCAATGTTCAGCGCTTTTTCCGCATCTGATTCATTGGTGATCTCAACAAAGGGAGTGATACCTACAACGCGGCAAATAGAGATAAAATCTTTCAGCTCATATGAGTCTAATATTGCAGCTATAAGTAAGATAGCGTCCGCTCCGGCGGCGCGCGCCTCGTAAATCTGGAATGGGTCTATAATAAAGTCTTTACAAAGAACAGGTATTTTGACGGATTTTTTTATGTTCGCAAGGTCTTCCATGGAGCCTGAAAAAAATTCAGGTTCGGTCAGAACGGAGATAGAGGATGCGCCGGCGGATTCGTACGCGAGAGCTATTCCGACTGCGTCTATGGATTCGCCTCCGAAGTCGTTGGTCGGTGAGGTTTTTTTCACTTCAGATATTATCCGGGTTTCACCGTTTGCTGAGATCAACGCTTTTCTGAAATCGAGAACAGGGGGCATTGCTTCTGCGTCGGCGCGAATCTTCAGTATAGGTTTTTCCTTCATTCTGAGGGTAATAGCCTCTTTTCTTTGAGTTACGATTTTGTCTAATTTGTTCATGCTCTCTTCGTGAACTCCCTGAAATTTTCGAGTAATTTCAAAGCCTCTCCGCTGTCTAACAGCTTCTCAGCTAAGCGCGCTGCTTTTTCTATCGTATCTTCTTTGCCGCCCAAAAAAAGACCGATCGCCGCATTCGCGACGACGATGTCTCTCTTTGCTCCTTTTTCACCCGAAAGGATTTTGGTGGCGATAACAGCGCATTCTTCCGGTTCGAAATCTCCCGATACATCATCTGTAGAAAGTTGTGGTAACCCGAATGATTCCGGTGTGAGATCTAATCTGCTCAGATCGTCTCCGTCTAATTCAACACACATGGTGGTTCCCGTGAGAGTGACCTCGTCCAACCCATCCGAACCATGAACAACAAAGGCTCTTTTAACTCCTATGTTACGTAACACTTCCGCCACGAGTTCAGCCAGTTCAAAATCATAGACTCCTAAAAGCTGAAGGGTGGGATTAGCAGGGTTTGTCATCGGTCCGAGCAAATTGAATACGGTTCTGATCTTTAATTCTCTGCGGGGAACTGCCGCGTGTTTCATGGCGGGGTGGAGGAGCGGCGCAAAAAGGAACGCAAAACCGATTTCGTTTAGACAATCGCTGAGCCGTTCGACAGGCATCTCTATATTGACTCCAAGCGCGGAGAACAGATCAGCTGAGCCGCATTTTGAGGAGACCGCTCTGTTGCCGTGCTTGGCAACGGTGATCCCTCCGGCGGCAACCACAAGAGATGCAATGGTGGAAATGTTGAAAGTTCCGGCGCCGTCACCGCCCGTTCCGCACATATCGAGTATCGATTCAGCTTCGGCAGCGACTGGAGTGGCATTTGAACGCATCGATTCCACAAAGCCGGTGACCTCTTCAGAGTTTTCACCTTTCATCCGCATGGCAACGAGAAATGCCGCTATCTGTGTGGCAGGCGCGTCTCCGCTCATGATAGAGTTCATGGCTTCGTTTGCTTCGCTTCTCGTGAGAGAAGCGCCTCCGATCAGTTTTGACAAGTAAGTTTGTATCATTATGATCCCGAATTATTTTTTGAAACGATTTTAAGAAAGTTGTCAAGAATATGCATCCCGACATTAGTAAAGACCGATTCCGGATGGAACTGTAAACCGAAAACCGGGAATTTTTTATGAGCAACAGCCATAAGAGTACCGTCGTCGGTGGTTGCAATAGGGTAGAGTTCTTTGGGTAAATTCGTCTCTTCTACAATGAGACTGTGATATCGAGTTGCCTTGAACGGATTAGATACCTGGTCAAATAACGGATGCCCACTATGTCTGATGAGCGATGTTTTGCCGTGAAGAATTTCTTTTGCGTGGGTCACTCTGCCTCCATAGATCTCGCCGATACATTGATGCCCGAGACAGATTCCGAGCGTAGGTATCTTAGGTCCGAGTTTTTTTATCGCCTCCATTGAGATTCCGGCATCTTCAGGTCTTCCCGGTCCTGGTGAGATTATAAGAGCTTCAGGATTAAGTTGTTCGATCTCTTCGACTTTTATTTCATCGTTCAGAAATACTTTTATTTCAGCGCCGAGTTCCCCGAAGTACTGGACGAGGTTATATGTAAACGAATCATAATTATCTATGAGAGCTATCAAATTATAATCCTTTCGCAGCCATCGATATGGCTTCTTTCAGAACTTTTGCTTTGTTCCCGCACTCGTCATATTCGTTTTCCGGTATAGAATCATACACGATACCGGCTCCTGCTTGGATAATTGCCTTGCCGTCCTTGAACGATATGGTTCTTATGGCAATGCAAGTATCGAGATTGCCTTTGTAATCCAAGTAACCGACTGCTCCCGCATAAATGCCTCTTTTGACCGGTTCGAGTTCATCAATGATCTCCATTGCCCGTTTCTTGGGAGCGCCCGTAACGGTTCCGGCGGGAAAAGTGGCTGTCAATGCGTCTAAAGAATCTTTATCGTCAGCAAGTTCACCTGTGACTCGACTCACCAAATGCATGACGTGAGAGTACTTTTCAACAACCATCAGCTCCGATACTTTTACCGTTCCATACTTGGATACTTTCCCGACATCATTCCTTCCAAGGTCGACTAACATTGCGTGTTCGGCTCTTTCTTTCTCGTCTTTCCGGAGTTCCGTTTCTAATGCCTCATCTTCCGCTCTGGTTGAGCCTCTCGGCCGTGTGCCTGCGATGGGTCTTACCTGGATTTTCCTGTTTTCCACCTTAACGAGCATCTCGGGGGAGGAGCCAGTGATTATTTGATCGCCCATTTCGAGATAAAAAAGGTAGGGAGAAGGGTTTATTGTGCGTAAGGCTCTGTAAACTTCGAACGGCTCGGGATGATTTTCGATCTCCTCTCTACGGGAAAGAACTATCTGAAACGCGTCACCTTCGACAATATGATCTTTTGCTTTTATAACTGCTTCGATATAACTCTTTTTGTCGAAGCTCTCCTTATAGTCATCGTGCTTTATCGGATCCGGTTTGTGCTCTAATTGTTTATTAATAATTGCGTCAAGTGAGTCGATACTCTCAACAGCCGAATCATATTTTTCTTTAAGAACTGTTTCGTTCATACTCTTGAGCTCATCAGAATCAAGGAAAACATTACTGATAAGTATCGCTTGATGTTTGAAATGATCAAACGCCATTATTGTTCTGTAAAATGCAAACTGCATTTCAGGCGGTTGATCGGTGTCGGAATCGTGATCTGATTTTTCATTTAGTTTGACAAAATATCTCACAGCGTCATACGATATATATCCTACCGCCCCTCCTGTAAAAGGAGGTAATTCAGGCAGGTCGACAGGGTCATAATCAGATAAAATATCGCGAAGCTGATCTATACCGTTCCCTTTGTTGACATTATCTTTTCCTTCTGTCGAGTGAGTAACTTTGCTATCACGGAGTGTCAGGAGCTCCGAAGGTCCCTGACCGAGAAAAGAATAACGGGCAAACCGTTCTTCTCCTTCAACGCTTTCAAGTAAAAATGAGAAATCTGACGACTTACGAATCTTTAAATAGGCGTTGACCGGCGTTATAAGGTCGGCAAGAACTTTGCGATAGATCGGGACAATAAGCCCTTTTTTACCGTTAGGTTTAGTCTGGCAGAGTTTTTTAAACTCTTCGTATCTGGTTGTGTTCATATAAATCCTCAATTTTAAAATAAAAAAACCTGCCGAGTTTTCATCTGGCAGGCGAGTATACTACTGTTCTTGTGGTACTGGCTACATGAGTACGCCCTCTGCACGGTAGTAATACCACCAATAATACTGAGAGTTTCTGTATGTAGTCATTTTATTCATAAGCGGGTCAAATATATAGAGATGATGGATTGATGTCAAGTTATTTATTTTAACCTCCTGTTTTATGACTATATTAATGATAAGAAATTAATATGTAGAAATAGTGAAAATATTACTTGACAACATTACTTGAGAAGGATAGCTTGTTCAGAAGCACATAATAATATAACTACTAAAAGGAACAGATGCCGGGTACCATTACTTGAAGTAAGGTATGAGGGCGAAACTACATGCGAATTAATGTTTCAAATTTTACACAAGCAATGACAAGTATAGCTGAGCAACTCAATTTAATTACGCCGATAACGGCTAACATAGAAAAGTAGGAGATCTCTACTATGAAACAATTAAGTCTATTCCTGATTTTAATGATTTTGCCAACGTTAGTTTTGGCTGGAATAAATGGGAAAATATCCGGAACGGTGATTGATGCCGAAACGGGCGACCCATTAGCTGGTACAAATGTATTGGTTGATGGAACGTCATTCGGCGCATCGACGGATGCAGACGGAAAATTTAATATCTTAAGTGTGCCTGTTGGAACATACAGCGTCAAGGCGGCATTTATTGGTTATGCCGAAGTGACATTCCAAAACATCAAGGTGCAGAGTGATCTTACTACCAACGTGCACTTTGAGCTTTCCTCTTCAGCGGTAGCAGGCGAATCTGTTATAATAATTGCAGAAACTCCGCTTGTAAACTTGACTGCTACAAATGCGGTCAGGACTATGGACACGGAAGCGATTGCAAATTTAGCGACGAGAAATGTCGAAGATATCTATGCTCTCCAAGCCGGAGTCGTTGTCCAGAATAACGAAGTATTTATTCGGGGCGGTAGGTCTGATGAAACCGGATATACATTAGAAGGTGTAGGAACCAACGCAGTTGTGGGCGCAAGTCTAAATTCTATAGATAACGCAGGTTTAGCACCAGATAATACCATAAACACTATAGCGGAAGCATTGGAAGAAGTTAAAGTGTTATCCGGAGGTTATGGAGCGGAAGTTGGAGGAGCGGTATCAGGGATTGTTCAGCAAACCTTAAAAATCGGAAAGAGTAATTTCCATGCATCACTGCAATATGAAACCGACGGTATTTTCGATGGTGATGTTAACGATATTTTGGTTGATAATGCTACTGGTACGAGATCTTATGGGTATAATGACATCACCGCAACAGCAAGCGGTCCGTTAGGCTCAGCCAGATATTTCCTCGCTTTCCAAAACAGGCAAAAAGATGATTATGCTCCTTCAAAAAATCATCAAATCTCACTTCGCTTTGCAGTTCGCCTACCCTGCCTAAAAAACCCAATTCGGAGTCGTCAAATGGTTTTATCTGCTTCAGGTTCAATCTTTTTGCTAAGGTTTCATTTACACCTCCCTCGGCAATATCAAGATTGGTGTGCATTGTATAGAGTGATAAGTCATTCTTGATCAATTGCACAATCACCGATGCGGGGTATTCATCCTTTCTTAGTGAATAGAGCGGGTTGAAAATAATCGGATGATGGGAAATAATCAAATTTGAGCCCAACTCTTTAGCTTCGTTCGCTATCGCAGCAGTTACGTCCAATGCAACTAAAATACCTGTGAGTTCATCTTCCTCCGAACCCACCAATAAACCTACATTATCCCATTCCAGCGCATCAGATTCCGGCGCCCATTCGTTCAATATTTCCATAACGTTAGAAATTTTCATGTCATAAAAAATGCCCCTGATATAAGGGGCTTTCCAAGTTCA
The DNA here is from genome assembly GCA_004402895.1 of Fidelibacterota bacterium MT.SAG.3. Lineage (GTDB taxonomy): Bacteria > Fidelibacterota > SORT01 > SORT01 > SORT01 > SORT01. The sequence continues at coordinate 28,378 of SORT01000018.1, forward strand.
ATAAATTTGCTTCGAGAGGCAATATTGACGGTCTCCGAATTTTCGGCGACCTCATTTATTGTGTCCGCTCTTTGTTTTTCTCATATCTTCCCGCATTTTACTTTTTCCTACGTAGGCGATACTGGACTCGAACCAGTGACCTCCGCGATGTGAACGCGGCACTCTAAACCAACTGAGCTAATCGCCCGTCACTACGCGAGTGGTAATATATAATCATTTCAAAAAATTGTCAAGCGGTTATTACTTTAGATTTTTTACATTCTTACAATTCCTTCCGGATCACATTCCAAATCTGACTCAGTAACTTGGAGGTTAAAAAATTTAATCTGTTAAAATTATTTTTTCCGACGAACGCTTAAATGGTAATTTTAAGTAATCAGAGTGATATTCCAATACATGTTCGCCAAGACTATTAAGAAGCGCCAATGGCGGGTTGACATTTCTCACTTTTACGAAAGGGATTACCTCATAAGTCCCTGTTGGTAATTCGCCCGCAGAAAATCCAACAGCCATGTCATATTTTACAGTTACACCTTTGTTTATAAAATTAACTAACTCCACATGATAACCTATATCATTCATTTTGAAAATGTCTTCCTCTGAATCAATTTTCGAGATGAAAAAAGCAGGTGAAGGAGGCGTATATTCTCTCGTATTTGCTTTCGCCATGACGGAAGCGACAGGTTCAATTTCAGGAGATGTCAAAGTAATTTTAATTCTTAAACTGTCGATACTTGACATACTTATCGATTTTTTTAAAAATGACAATTCGACATTTAATAATTTAGATAACTTTATAATTCGAGCCACATCTCCTTCTTCATTTAGATCCCCCTTGGAGACTACCGGAACTCCTCTTAAAAACGAGACTTGCGCCGAATCGAGTTTATAGTTTGCGAGATAGAAGTACATGATTAAATCACCTTCGATACCGCCGCCGCCACCTTGGATTGAAGGGGGCGGTATTGTGATTAAGAAATCACCATCTGAATTTGTGTAGGCGGATACTTCAATTTGTTCAATCCAGACATATACACCGCTATTATCAAAATCATGGCTCAAAAGAACTTTCCCGCTTAATTGAGATGTCCCCACTTCCGGAGGGTCGGAAAACGGGTTTTCGGTACAACCTATCAGGGCTGTAAGACTAAATGCGCATATCAAAACGAGCTGTTTATTCTGAAATTTCATTGATTTATCATCGGGTAGGGATCAATATTCAATTCCCACTGATAAATAATACCTTCTATCACGCAGAGCCAATCCCTGAATTATCAGATCGTCGCTGATTAAGTTTAAAGCACTAAGATTATAATTCATACTGTACTTATTCCAAATGAGTATTTTACTTAGATGGATATCGATATTCGAAAATGAAGGAAGATTTACTTCTACTAATTGTTCATCAGAGTTTTTAATCCATCCAACTTGTTCACCCTCCCTAAAAAGCGTAATATATGAAGAATAACCCGATTGATTAAATGTGATCCCGACCGATTGTTTCAAATCGTATTTAAAAGGGAAGGCTGATTTTTCGGAAAAGAAATATTTAGAAATACCTGCATTCAACTTTAATTTCTTTTGGTACAATGTTGCCCCTAAGCTGGTTTCCAATCCTGATATCTTCACCCTTCCTACATTGTCATATATCGGTACAGGAACGCCAACCGGAAATGTCACACGGATTTTATTATCATAAATATTGTTGAAAATATTACTTTTGAACTCCCAATTATCAATGCTGTTATTATCGGGCATACTTCCGAATATCTCAAAACCTATTTCTCTGCTTGAGATCTTTTCCGAATTAAAATTAACGGTCTCATCAGTGCTGGTTTTAAGATAGATGGAACTTATTCTCTGACTCAGTGATGGAAATTTAAAATTTGTTCCATAATTCAGGTAACTATTATAGTTGGTATTATCTGTACTTCCGGCGATATTATAGGAGAACTTATATGACGTTTCTTGCATGTAATCCCCATTGTATTCGTCATTCCCCTTTGAAAATTCATTACCGGGTATCGTTTCGTCCTGGACATCTTTTAAAAATTCGTGTCGAAAGCTTATGGCAAAATCAGTTACTCTTACCTTATCAGACCTACTCTCCTGATGAAATTTTGTTATTGACACTATTCCGTGCCTTGTACGATTAATAATCTTACGACTAATTCCAGTCGAAACGATAAAATTATTTTCGCGGATATCGGAAAAATCCAGCTTCGTACTTTCTAATTGATAAACAAATCTTTGCTCTACTAATGCAATTTCAAACGGTTTGTCAACACTTATGTTCAATGAATTTTCAGAAATAGTCCGTGTTAGTGAGCCAAAATCACTGTTGACAGAGTGAGATTGTTCAAATATTCTCCTTGAAACCTTAAACTCAATCTCTCGAATTGCGGGTAAGTATGCGTCAAATCGCGATGAGTAAATTTTTTCTTCATTTGAGAGTATCTCTTTGTCTCGTTCATTTTCATAATCCTTCGTTGTGGAAAGCATTGTGCCATATAAAGAATTATCATTATTATCATTCATACGATACACGTAATTCCCCGTAAAGTGCTCTACACTATTCCTAATTTGAAAATTCGATTCATCTTGCGTAGAAAATAACTTTACTGAAGCTCCCTGTCTTGTACTAATAAACCCGGATAGGTTTCCTATAGATCCATTCAGGTTCAATGTCCACTGACCGCTATCATAGCTGCCAATTTTTTGACGAAATCTGACATGATAATCCTCATTAAATTTCGGTACGATATTTATAACCCCGGAAAACGCCTCAGACCCGTAAATCACAGTATTACTCCCTCGAATTACTTCTATTTTTTCAATGTCTTGTAGATCTATAAGAGAGATATCTGCAATGTTGTTATATATACTATTCAATTTAATGCCGTTGTACAGCACTATAGTCTCGTCGGAATTGCCCCCCCTAATCGCTATGGTTTTCTGACCGTTCAATTCGTCCGCCACTTGAATACTTTGTTCATTTCTTAACAGCTCCCCCACATCGTCAAAGCTGAGACGTTCGAATATCTCAGATCCAATAACAGATATGGATTGAGGCAGATCTTTTCCAATCTCAGAATATACTCGCTTATCACTGACTTCAAATTCACCTAACGGTATTACCCTTGCGTTCAGGTATATATCAGCAGGAGAGTTCAATTTGGCAATTGTGTATTCAACTGTATCATATGCGATATGTTGAAAAACTATCGTCATATTAGGGTTATATGACTTTATCTCGAGCTCAAAACTACCGTCAATATTGGTAGTGGTTCCTATTTTAGATTTTTTTATATATACTTGAACATTGGAAATGCCTTCACGGGTATCGAATTCCTTAACCGTCCCCCGTATTGTGGCCGTATCCTGCGCTCGTAAATCAACAGCGAAAAACAACAAGATAAATATGGTTTGGAGTAATCTCAAAATTGAGCGTATCCTTTATTGCTTTAATATTTTTTTAATTATCTTTTTTTCATCCGGTAAAAAGCCGCTCTCCGCAAGCCGTGGAACAAGTTTTTTCCAAATCGGTTCTCTTTTAAATACCCATTTGAATTCCGTTAGAGACTCATCAAGTTTGTCCAGCAAAACTAATGTAGTGGCATACCAGAAACGTAGTTCGACATTATCAGGCAGCATTTCCATACCGATTTTATACTCTTCAAGCGCTTTATCGTAATGATTTTCTACGAGATAATCGTCTCCTCTACTGACATGATTATACGCCTTCGCGATATATACAAGTCTTCGTAATTCTTTAAGCGGCTCCGGACTATCTTCGACTCTAAGGTTATAAGGATGATCAAGATAAACATTTCCTGTAGGATTGATCGTAACTATCATCAATGCCGCTGATTGTTTTCCTCTTAGATCTCCTCCCTCTTTCTGTGCGGCATCAAGCGCTGCGAGAAGACGGTCTGCTAAATCTCCGCTCGTATTTTCATATGCCTCCCCCATTTTATCCCAAACGGTGTTTTTCAGCATAATATTGGCTTGAGCAGAATAACCGTTACCTATTTTATATCCTGCCTCCGCAATGCATTTAGCACCTGTGTGTGATGCAATAATACCATTTGCATCCACCATTGCTACCTGCCTTACTTCAGGAGTGTTATCAGCCGATAAAAGCCCTTTTAACGTCCTCTGAGCGCTTTTCCCGGCTTTCATGAGACTTAGTCCGAGCGGACCATAACTGACGTCAACGATAGATTGTGTCGCTACCGCCCCAACACCAGGTTCAGCCCACGTGACTATTGCACCTACTCCAAAATAGTGGGATTGGACAGCTACTCCCATCTGGTTATTTTCTTTATCATAAGCAACGATTGAGTATGTATGTGCGTTTCTTAATGGATACGGGAATGATTGTGAAAAACCAATTGCTCCTGTCAACAGTATATTAAGAATAATAAGAAAGTGTTTTTTCATCTCTTTTTTCCTTTTTTTGTGAAGAACATTTTCTGCTCATTGAAATTTTATCTTCATATTACAATTTCTTATAATATACACAAAAGCCCTACCTAAACAGGCAGGGCTTTTATAGTTTCTTTAGTTTACTCTAAAAACCGAATCTAAACGTAAAAATCTGGTTAGAATCGAATATCTCTGTAGAAATGAAGGCATAGTCAAAACTAATATCAACACCCGTCGCCGCTCTTAGGTTCAACGAACCGCCGAATGATACATTATTGGCGAATATATTTTTAAGTTCACCTTCATCCTCGGAGCGTACATATGATCCTCTTAAAGAGAGAAGATCGCTAAATAAGTATTCTCCCATGAGTTTATACTCATTTTGAGCCGTTTCGTTGTTCTCGAATGTCAGGCCTAGTACGAGTGAGCTTTCTTCTCCGATAGGAATTGAGTAACTGGTACCTAAATCAACGAGCGCCGGTAGATCAAAAGAGGCTGCTTCGACTTTATAGAAAGTTACCTGTCTATCGCCATCAACCGCTATTGCTGCCTGCCAAAGTCCTGAGCCACCGTATCGCATTGGTGTACCGAAGTTTCTTAATACCACGCCGATAGACCAATTTTCTACATCCATGAAAGAGTGATATTGCACACCTACGTCAAGCGCTAAACCTGTCGCGCCAACCCTCTCGAAACCCTCGTTCAGGTAATTTGCGGTGATTCCCACATTTGTTCTATCTGTTAACCGCTTGGAATATGTTACTCCGACTGAGAACACATTGGGAGTATAAACTCCACCGGTTCCATCAGGCGCAAACACTGTAGTTATCGGAATATCTCCGATATCGAAATTTCTTAACGAGAAAGCAAGTGCGCCCAACCGTTCAGATGCGATGCTCAGGCTGACGAAATTCATACTGATATCAGCAATATAAGTTCGTCTTGAGAACATTGCGTTTATCAATTTTTCTGAGGTTGCGAGACCCGCAGGATTCCAGAATATGGATTCCAAACCATTTACATTTGCAACCGCTCCACCTCCGGATAAATACCGCGCTCCCTGAGGAATCAGAAGATATGACGCTGCTGATGTTCCATTTCGAGCGCCAGTTTGCGCGAATGCCATTGACGAAATGAGTAGAAGCACTAACACTCCTAATATTGTTTTACGAACTGTCATTTTATTAGCTCCTTTTAAAAACATGATTTATAAATTCAGTTATCATGTTATTAATATGTCCGCAGGATTTGTTCTTCCTGTACCAATGCAAGTTTTAAAATCTTTGATCCGAGGTCTCCCATATCTATATGAATTATATAGATACCGCTTGCTACGGGGAAACCACCCTCATTTGTAAGATCCCACTTCAAGAACTGAGAATCATTGTCTTTATCGATCACTTTTGACATTTCTCCACCGAGACTGAAGATCCTGATCGTCGCCTTTGTAGGTAGATGATTGAATGTCACGAACTTATCGAATCTGCTCGTTTCATTTTCATGAACTCCAAAATATGGATTCGGGAAGACATTTATCTTCTCTACATCTAACTTAGCTTGTGCATTATTACCCGTTGCCGGCGCCTTAGTTGTGAACGTGAATCCATCGACTCCGAGTTGCACAGGATTAGCGTACCGGACAATATATTCATCTCCGGTGGACCAAACAGATGCGCCTTCTTGGTCGAAGAATAACAACCAGGTTGCGGAGGGATCAATCAACGAAC
>SORT01000019.1 GCA_004402895.1 Fidelibacterota bacterium MT.SAG.3
ATATAAACACCTAATCTATAACATAACTAGTGGACCTAAGATAGGGGGCAGGTCATTTGCAATAAAATAAATGTGATTAGTATCATTTATTATTCTTATTAGTTACATATTTTATACACTGACATTAAATTAGAAAGTAAAGCAATTAGAGTACCGAAGATATGAATGCGCAAAAACTGATAATACTTTCAATACTACTACTGATTATCGGGGCAGCTATATCATCTAAAACCGGGACCGGACCGGAAGAAATAATCACCAAGAGTGAATCTGATATGCTGCTTCAGGAAGTACGTTACATAGCTTCAAACGCAGTGATCTACTGGAGAAAGCCTGCTCAACTCGGTGGCGGGAAAAAGAGTTTTATCGGGATAACGGACGTAAGACCTCTCGGAGCTGAACCCATAAACGCACAGCGAGTTCATACTATATCCGCGGTTAAAAATAAGGAGTTTACGCTAACCACGGTCGGCTTAATCAACGGAGTAACGATTGTAGCAATTGTGACGAATAGAGGAATCAAGGGTGCACCCGTGATCACACTTCCTATCCAAAACTAATCGCGACTAAGACTATAATAAGTCTTAATTCGTATCCTGAGTTTTCTTTAGTAGCCCATCAAGCAGAATCCCACAACTGATTTTCGAAAGTTTGCCGTCTGCTTCTGATTCCTTTATCCGTTCAACGAAATAAGATTTAGCAATATCACCGCTCCCAGTATCTGCTCTTTTAAAAGAATCATTTAATAATACAGCTATAATATTTAAATCCGTTTTGCTTTTTTTCTTTATATGGTCTAATTCAAGTTGCTTTACCATATATACCAATATTACAATTAAAAACGGGAGAGCTACTGTAAATCCTGATATGGGTCCCATTTTCTACTGCTGATTCGGCATCTTTGTGAGCTCATCAAATGCTGCATCTGCGTTCTCGATGATAATTTGTTCGACTTCTTCAGCCAGATTATTCAACTGCTTTAACTGGTCTTTAAAACTTTCAACGTCCATCCGGCAGAGTGAATACTGAGTTTTTTCATCACGATCATAATAACGATCTATAATAGCGGCGCCGACCAAAGTGAGACTGGTAAACCCTGTAGTAGCCTGTTGATGAAAGGATTCTACGTTTGCCATTTCTCCGTCACTCACGACTCTTTCATATGCCTTTACGAGTTCTTCAATTTTGGTTTGAAAAGACCTTGCTAAATCAGCTCTTGCATTTAAATCCGCTGCCGTTCTTCGAGAGGTTGTAGTAGGATGTGACACTGCATCAGCAGGTCCCACACCATAAAATGCTGTGCCTGTGGCAGCATCACCCGGGAACGCTCCACCACCGCGGTCTGCCCAATCAGGTCTGTCCGGATCTGTTTGGACTGTTTTTTGTCCGCCTCCACACGAAACAACAATAAGCATTATTATCAGTAGAACAATTTTTGAAATTTTCATTTTGAATCCTCCTTTTAAAGTTTTTATACTTCCCACTTAATTGCATTTACTCCTCAAAATAGGACAGCCGAATCGGGTCTATAAATAACACAATATCACTCTTCAAACGGTAGGTTTTCTTTTACAACAACTTGTCTCACTAAAGAATAGCGCAATTTGGAGTTAACTTCAATTGGAAATACTTCTCGAATCCATATATTTATTGTTTCGTTCTCTATAATGCTTTTATTGACATAATATATCTCTCCGAATAATGAACGACCTTTGAGAGATCAGAGTGCTGTGGGCGGGATTCGAAAAATCACTATCAATTCTGTATCCTTTTATTTGCAACGCTTGTACGAGATTAAAATGCCTCCGGTATTGACACGGTGTTAATCATTTCAACAGGGTTGGATTTTTAACGACTATTGGAGATCTATTCGGTATCTGAGATGGTTCAAGCTCGGGCTTATATTCGTAAGCGGAGTGCACCTCTTGCGTGAGATACTTCCCTGGTTATTTTAGATACATTAAAATCGTCCCAAGATGTCGGACATGTAATCGGGATGTTTTCTATGACACCCTTTCGGTGATTTAATTTTTGCATTACAGTACTATGTTGCTATATTGGGGATCTATAAAGGTGTCCAAAATGTGACCAAGACAACATAATATTGTGATTCACGTCAATGGCTATAAAACCCCCCCCCTTTATAGCTTTTTTGTGTGAGGAGATAAATGAAATACAGAAACAAATCAGTTGTGATAGATGCAATTCAGATAAACCGAGGAAATATAGCCAAGGTATGTGAGTTCCTTGGTATACCCGATATGGATAAATCCTGGAGAACTATGAATCCTTTAAAAATAGATATAGAAACTCTCGAAGGAACAGTGATAGCAAGTGAACTCGATTGGATTATTCGCGGAGTCGAGGGAGAATACTATACCAGTAAACCCGATATATTTGAACAAACCTATAAGAAGGAAGATTAAAGGCTCTTATATATGTTTTATGGGAGGTGATCAATATGCATTGTTAAATCAGGATCTCTTTTTATGCTTCGATAACTTTTCTTTTATCTTTTGAATAGAGAATCTCATCTCCTTTTTCTCAATTGGTAAAACATATATTTCATATAAAATATTCTTGAGCATCACAAGTAAGGATTTCAGAGTGGATGAATCCCAACTTTCCCATGTCTGTTCATGTAATTTATTAAAGATTGCTATTGCGTCAATTGTCGGTAGCGAGCTAAAAGGTTTAAACAACTCGAATAATTTGTCAATGTCTTACAACCTATTTTCTATGCCGTTCCTCTTACATACTAATACTCGCAGACGCATGGCGAGCTTGGCAGTGATTTTTTCTGTATTAAAGATCGTCCTTACCTTACATTTATTAAGTATTGATCAGTCTAAAAGGCGTATAATATTTTGTGATATGCTTTACTGATTGGTGTGAGATCCTAATCTCTAAAAAACCTTTGAAACTATATTAATCACTTCGGGACTATCGCCATTACCCTTTTATCCCCGACATGGTAATTCCTTTGGAAAAGGACTTCCGAAAGAAAAAGAATAGAATCAGGATCGGCACGGTTAAAATTACGGCTCCGGCGGTTTGGATTCCCGGGTAAGAATTATATTCTCCCCTTGTAAAAAGACCTAACAGCGCGCTCAAAGGCATCAAGTCGTAATCTTTAGTGACAATAATATACCATAAGAATTCATCCCAAGTACTCATGAACGTAAAGATAGCAACGATTGCTGTGACCGATTTGGACAAGGGTAGCATCACGGAAAAAACTATCCTCAGCTCCGAGCAGCCGTCTATTCTGGCTGCGTCAATCAGTTCTTGCGGAATAGTCTTATAAAATTGCGTATAAAGATAGATCGCCCAAGCGCTTACCATAAACGGAGAAAACATGCCCTGATATGTATTTATCCAACCTAATTCCAACATTAGCAAAAAACGCGGGATTAAGAACAGAATTGCCGGAAACAACATTTGGAACAAGACAAAATTATTTAAAAAATCTCGTCCAAAAAATCGTAATCGAGCTAGAGCATAACCTGTAATCGAACCAATAAGGACAACAGAAAAAGTTGCTATCGAGGATACGGCCAAGCTGTTGAAAGCTGATCTTATGAATAGATTATCGGAACCGCCCTGTCCAGCCGAAAACATCATTTCATAATTCTCCAAAGTGAATCGTGAAGGAAAGAACCGATTATAGATTTCGGAGGGTATCTTGAATGAAGCCAGAATCATCCAGATGTACGGAAAAACCATAACGGTTAATCCCAATCCGAGAAGAGTATAGATAACCACCATTTTGATCGTGTTTGAATGCTTTTTAAGTTTCTTATCTCGGATTACGATCATGCCATGTCCCTTTCCACTGTCTTCCTTATCGCATAAACAAACAGAAAACTGATGGCAGCTACAATAATTGCGAAGCTGGATCCGTAGCCGGCGTGTAGCGCTGTGAAAGTTTGATGATAGATTTGCATCACAAAAGTCTGCGTACTGTCAAGCGGCCCGCCGCCCGTGATCATGTAAGGCTCCGTAAAAATATTGAAGGACAACATTACGGCGAAAACCAATACTATGGTAAATGATGGGTTAAGAAGCGGAACGGTAATCTTAAAAAATTTTACCCGTTCGCTCGCCCCATCAATTGACGCAGATTCATACAGGGATTCCGGGATGGCCTGTAATCCCGCTAAAAAAATCAAACTATAGTAACCCAAATATTTCCAAACGACTATCATCGCGATAGAAGCCATGGCAATATCTGGGTCGGAGAACCACGGGATTGTTATATTAATTTTACTCAGCCATGTATTGATAAGTCCATCTCCGGAGAAGAGAAGACTAAAAACTATGGAATAGGCGACACCCGCAGAGATATAGGACATTAAATATCCTACCGCAAAAAAAGATTGTAAGAATTTTATCCGACTGAGTAACAACGCCACTCCGAGGGCGGAGACAATCGATAGTGGAACATATACGGCCATAAAATAAAGGGAGTTTTTAAATGATATCCAGAATAACGGGTCATACAGAACCCCTATGAAATTACTTAAACCGATAAACTCCTTGTCAGGAGAAATGATGTTCCATCTTTTAAAAGCAATAACCACGCCCCACAGGAAAGGATACAGCCAGAAAATAATTGTGTGAATAACGTATAATGAAACTAATCCTAACCCTGGATATTTACTCATTTCTTTTCCTGAAAATTGTTCATTTCAGTTTTAATTAATAACCTTAGGTCCCGATTCCAGAATCCTCTGAATAGCTATATTCGCATCGCGTGATGCTTGAACCGGTGACTTAACGCCGAAAATTATCGGCTGCCACAACTCCCTGTTCAGACTCGTTTGAATTTCAACGGTTTTCGCCGTCAGAACATGAGGTATTATGTAGTCCATCATATTCGCATATAATTTTGCGTCGGGATTATCATCAAAATAGCTGGTAAAGATCGGATTACTCGTCAAGTCTTCCCGGGCAGGAAGATAGTTGGTTAAAGCAATCCAGAGGGAATCATGTTCTCCGCTGAAATACCATTTCATAAATTCCCATGCCTTATCCTTTTTATTTGAGGACTCAAAGAGCACCATACCTTTAGACTCAGCAAGCGTATAGACAGGCGCATCCTCCGGGTAATCATCCGGTACCAACATTGGTGCTATTCTATATTTCAGGTCGGGATATAGTCTTTTTATTCTAACTATATTTCCGGCGCCCTTTAAAGCAGCAAAGAAAACCTCCTTTTCAAATCCATCGTTTATCTCAAATCGAGGCGCGTATCCTTCATTGAATAATCTATAATAGAACTCCGTGACCGCAATTCCATAATCGCTGTCAAGAAAAGCTTCATTATTGTCGACATCAATGAACGGTTTACCTCCCGATGCGCTCGTGTAAAGCGTCAGATAATCAAACCATCTCCTGAACCATTTTGAAGAGACGTCAGCTGTCAATCCATAAATCTTGTTAGGAATGCATACTTTCTCCAACAGTCTGAAAAACTCGCTATACGTTCTCGGAAGTTCAGTGATTCCGAACTTATCGAGCATTTTTTCGTTATACCAGACCATCTCAGGATTGACGTAAATCGGCATCACGTAAACGTGTCCTTTATAGAACCAGTTGTTCCGGATGATATTCGCCATTTTTCGATTTTCCGCTACGTCCCAAAAACCTGGCAGTGTGTCGAGAGCAACGATTACTCCCGCATCGGCAAGCTGAGCGGCAAACCCCCCGAATACATTTGAAAGGACATCGGGACCGGTTCTGGTGGCAATTGCGGTGAGTATTACCTCCTCAGATGTAGTACCGGCAGGTATAGTTTTCCAGTCTATCGGAGTCTCCTTATGGGTGGAGTTCCATTTATCCACCACATCTTTTTCAAATCTCGACAGCTCTATGCTCGGCGCTGTCCAATACTCGAAGCCGTCGGAACCGGCTTCTTTTTCCTCCGAACCACATGACACGAACGTAGCGCATAGCGTAATCAAAATAAACCGAGTTGTTAATCTATTGATCATGAATTTAGAAACGTCCTGTGAATTAATAAATTTCTTTGCATCATTATTCAGCATTAAATGCCTAAGTTCTCTAATTTATAAAAAGTCCATCGAATCCGCTTTGCTCACCGTTGCGACGGCTATAACGGTATCGGCGCCACCATAATAAACATAATATGTGTCATCTATCTCCGCAACCCCGCAATTGAATACTACCTTGGAAACATCACCTTCTAATTCCCACTTTTCTTCAGGTCCAAGTATCGGTTCTTCCTGCCTTGCAATTACTTTTGCCGGATCTTCCGAATCAAACAGCGCTACTCCCAGTCTGTAGAATTTATCTTCATCGACTCCGTGATAAAATAACAACCAACCTTTCTCAGTCTTTATTGGTGGCGCGCCGGCGCCTATCTTCTTACAATCCCACAACCCCTCTCTTGGCTCCATAACTTTTTTATGACCGGTCCATTCTATAAGATCGTCTGAATAGGCTATCCAAATATCAGGCATGATCCTGTGAAACATGATGTATTTCCCTTTAACTTTTTCCGGAAAGATTACAGCGTCTTTATTTTCCATATCAGGAAGAATAATGCCATGCCTTTCAAAGGTTTGAAAATCCTTCGTGGAAGCAAGAGCAACCCTGTTACCGGACCCTGACCAGGCTTTATTTGAAAGAGCCGTATAAGTGATATAATATTTACCATCGATAGGAGTAATCCTTGGGTCCTCACAGCCGAACCGCTCATATTCCTCCTGAGGTTCAAATACAGGCTGATCATGACGTTGAAAACTTAAACCGTCATCACTGACGGCATGACCTAACGAGGAAATATAGATGTCATACTCACCGATTGCACGATATAACAGATGGGTTTTTTCACCATCATATACCGCGGCACAATTAAAAACCGCTCCACTCTCCCATTTATTCTTCTTTACAGGCTTCAATATGGGATTCCCTGAATAACGTTTAAGTTTCATGATTTATTTTACCTCTTTGAAAGTAAATCCTTAATAAATTCATCCAAGTTAACGGAAGCGGCGCAACAAACTTTATCTGCGGCGCCATAAAAAACTATGAGCGAATTATCAACGACAACCATTCCTTCCGGAAACACCACATTGGGAACATCTCCGTGTTTTTCATAATCTTCAATCGGTTCAAGAATAGGTTCTTGTGTACGGGCAAGCACATTCCATGGCTCTTCCAAGTCTAAAAGCGCAGCTCCAGCCCGGTAAACCTTTTTATCATCTACGCCATGGTAAATCAAAAGCCAGCCGGATTCAGTTCTTATGGGAGGAGGTCCTGCTCCTAATTTGTTTCCCTCCCATTCTGCCTCCGCTTTCATTACAAGCTTATGATCTGTTATCTTTTGACCAATGCTATCGGTGGTGGCAAACCAGATAGAGGGACCTGAGGTTCCGTATTCTTCTCCTACCCAGTTAGCCGGTCGATCAAGCATGGCATATTTCCCGCCTATTTTTTCAGGGAAGAGTACGACATCGCGTTCATCAGCGCCATATGGAGTAATGATGCCATAGCGTTTAAACTCCATGAAATTTTTAATCTTAGCCAAAGCGGTTCTGGGGTGAGCGCTGAGTTCCGGCATCGGAATGCCCAGCCGCTTTCTTACCGCGCCGGGAGGACCTGGAGTCGGGGTCGTTACATACGTCAGATAAAGATCTCCTTCGATTTCGGTGACCCTCGGGTCCTCTAACGACCTCTCCCACATTTTCGCATCCGGAATCATCACGGGTTCCGACTGTCGCTCCAATAAATTTAAATCTTTATCAAAAACCGCGTATCCAAGTCTTGAAGTGTATGGATAATATTCTCCCACAGCCCGATAATAAAGATGAATCTTTCCATCTTTATAAACTGCCGACGGATTAAAAACCGCCACGGACTCCCAATCATCACCTCTCGGCTCCAGAATGGGATTACCAATAAAGCGTTTCAACTTCATTGTAACTCCTATTTATTGTCTGGTTATTGACCGGGTTTTGCTTTAAAACTCAAAGGCTAATGAGAAACTCTGGGTGTTCGTGAGTCTTCCAAATTCTTGGTAGCTATAGTCAACCTTTATCATCACATCCCCTGCGATATTATATATCAGCCCGGCTCCTAAAGTAAAGTTTTCTTCGCTATCAAGCAGAAAAAGATTTTTATAACCACCCCTTAAAAATAAAAAATCATCATAGGAATATTCTATTCCTAAATTCATGAACTCCGTATTATCATTAGGATGAGCGGCATCCACCGCAATTGTCATTTTATTGGGGTCACCATCGAGAATATCCATCGCTAAACCAACCCGGAAGACTATTGGCAAAGGGAATTGATCCGTTTTTAAATTGGCAGGAATTCGGTCGTTACTTCCTTCCTGAGAAGGCGCTAAATCATAATTGACAAATGTATCTTTGCCGAGCATTTGCATCTTGCCGCCGAAATTGGAAACGCTCATCCCGATTTTCATTCCGTTAAATTGAGTAGTGAATAGAGTTCCAATGTCCATAGCAAATCCCGCGGCGCTCATGTTCCAGATTTTCTGTCGAATATACTTGGTATTAAACCCGATTGAAAACCTATCCGTTAGATTTCTTGCAAAAGCGGCGCCTATCGCAAGGTCGCCTACGCCGAATCTTTCGCCTGTCCCTTCGGGCATATCAATTGTTCTCACGAGCATTTCGTCTGTGCTTAGGGAAACTATGCTAATCCCTAATACGCCCACGTTGCCCATCGGAAAAGTAGTGCCCAGATAATTATAGTTGATATCTGCGATCCACTTTGTGTGAATGAAAACCATCTCGTTTTTTTTCAGCCGCGCTATTCCGGCAGAATTCCAATATAACGCTGTTGCGTCATCGGCGACGGCGACAAACGCGCCTCCCATGCCGATAGCCCGGGAGCCAACGCCTATTTCTAAAAACGACGCGGCCGTTGTCGCCACCTTTGAAACACTATCGAGTGACTGCCCGAAGAGCGGATAGGACAGTGCTGATATTGTTAAATAGACAAAAATAAGAGACAGATTATCAAATGCTGAAAACATTCGGCGGGAAAGCTGTTGCTGAATTCGTTTTAAAAGTATCATTTAATCACCGCGAACTTACCGATTATTTCGCCGACTCCCGGCGCATCGATATGATATATATAAAGTCCATAAGCAATGTCTCTTCCGTCTTTGGTCCTCAGATTCCAGAATTCACTTCCGTCATTTATGTTTTTATTGTGATGCAGCGTTTCTACCAGATATCCGCTCACCGTGTAAATCCGTATGGTACATTCTCTCGGCAGGTGGATGAATTCCACCATCCTTGCTCCTCTGCCTGTTGAGAAAAGGCTTTTCGGTTCCCACGTTGCTGACGCTACATAAGGATTGGGAACGACTGCCACCCTATGTAATTCGGATTTAGCCTGTTTTTGATCCGTGGTAGCACCTACGGCTGTGAATTCGTATATGTCTCCACTCAGCGGGTGGAGACTGTCCCCAAAGGTTCCACGAAATGGCTTTCCAATCTCTACTAAGAACACATCGCCGGCTGTGGGAAGAACTGTATCGACCGGAATTTCTGTTATTACCATGCTGTCATTTACAAACATCGTGTCGAGAATAGGTTCAGGGGCAAAGAAAAACAGTTCCCAGGTTTTAATATCGTTGCCGTCATATACTTCCCAAAAATAGATTTTTTCTGAGCCTCCGGGGTCAGGAATTCCATTTCCGTTCAGATCCTTGAAGAAGAATCTGCTGGGTCTTTCCTCTGTCACGTTCCAGACGGAAAACTTTGCTGGTTTACCGTTTGTAGAAGTAGCCACCGAATCCTCGAAGAAGCGAATCTCGTAGTCTGCAGGATATAGGACGCCATCGAGATTTTGTAAACTAAGTTTGTGTGATAGCGTGCTCTCGCTCCCTTCTTTCCAGCCGGAAGCATCTCTGTTAGTCGTGATCGAATCATTAAAAACTGATATCCTCAATCCATCAAAGACGTCCCCATCCTGAGGCACAATTTTATATTTGCTTTTATTAGGATCCGTTAAAATTAAATCACTAAATATATAAGGACTGTTTGCAATCAGACTGACCTTCTGGTTACCGGTAACGTCAAAAACAGAGTAGTCAGTTGTTTCAAAAAGTCCGTCGTGATGAAATTCTATTCGGTATGTGCGATTTTCCTTTATTTTCAAACGGTCAATTATTTCAACTGAGATACTGCCCGTCCCGGGACCTTCTGTATGAGTAATTTCCTCTAACTCCGGCATTTTATAACCACCGGCAGGAGCGTTGGGAATCACCACAGCGGTATTTATATCCGTTTTAGTTACGTTACCCTGGTTGTCTATACTAATAATTGAAGTGGTTTCTGTGGGCGGCAGACCTTCACCACCTCCAATTGGAGGTGGAAAACCACGGTCATAAGCGACTAAGGCATAATAATAGGTTTGTCCGTTCTGAACCGTAGTGTCGATCCAGGTATGTACCAGTCCCGTATCATCACCCATATCAAATTGGATTCCATCGATATCAGTCGGATGAGTGCCTTTCACCCACCAGAGCGTATCCGGATCAAAATTAATCAAATCACACTGGAAAATTGCCTTCCGAAACGTTTTGATGCCAAATGCGTTGGTTATTATCTTCGTTTCGAGGAAAGCCGGGTCCGTGCTCCTATAAATCTTATAACCCTCGAAATCGAATTCACCGATAAACCGGTCAAAGCTGCTCTCCGCTCTCCTATCCCAGTATAGCGTCACACGCCGGTCTCCGGGAACAGCGGTCAAGGTGGGCTTATTCGGCGGCTTGGAAAAGTTATAGTCGGCATTAAAGATTTTTTGAACGGTTTGCTTTGTTCTTAAAAGGTCCGCCCTGTCTTCACCGAAAAGCAGAGCCATTGAAAAGCTCTCTGTCTGACCGACTTTTAAAGGAAAGGGACCTGAGGAGTATAACGCCCCTAAATTTACATCCTTTTCCTGAGGATCTAACGTGCCAAACGCCATGATATCCCATATTTGTTCATCCATGTTCAAGTCGAACTCATGAAGACTAAATAATTTAACGGCGGATAAACCGATCTGGTCGGACTCGTCCTTATCGGTTTTATTATATTCAGGTTCACCGTCCGTTGGGAAACCATCACCCTCTCCGAAATCGGGACCCGAATACTGTTCATCGATCGGCCCGACACCGTCAGCGCCGAGATCGTCATTCAAAGGCTCTCCCTCATCCCATTCGCCGTTTCCATTCAGATCGCTAAAACCATCCCAATCTCCGTCCTCATCACCTTCCCAGTGCCATTTTGGATTACCGTCATTATAAATTCCGACGGAACCGAAAACGAATTCACCTCGCGGACTGCTTCTGCTTTCATCTATAAGTCCGTCATCGTCATTATCGATACCGTCTCCCGGTATAGTCTCTATAAGGTCTCCGAACTCATTATAAATATATACGTTCCCCTTTCCCGGGCTTTCGAGGAATGCATAACCTGCCACGCCGACTGGGCCCCAGCCGGTATCTCCGAGGCCATCACGGTCCCAGGCAAACGTTATGTCTAATATCGGATCGAATTCACCTTGATCGTCATCTGAATCTCCTGTGCCGCCGATTCCGAAATCGATATACATCCCGAATAATACCTTCTCATGATTGGTAGCGCCATCATTTTTTATATCGTATAACCAGAAAATGACATCCTCGGCAAGAACGGATGACCACTGAAAGCCCCTCACTTCGACCCTAAGTCCAAGACCGCCTCGGGTCAAGTCGTCGGGGTCGGGGTAAAAATCAAACTCCTTGTCAGAGGCGTCATCCATCACGAAATATGTTTCCAAGTCAGCATTCTTGACGCCCATTCCGAAAAAACCATTCCAGAACGGTTCCAAAGTCTCTCTGTCAAACCAGTCCGGCTGGTCGGGCCAGCGATTGGGCCAGGATAACGGGTCGTTGCTCATGGCTGGAGAATCTTGATCAAGATTAACGTATCCTGGTATAGGTTGGAACCCCCAAACCTTCCCCGTCGCGGGGTCTCTATCGACAAATTCCCTGTAATTGGTTTCTAAGGGATGAATTGTATCACCATGAATATCCACTACCTCGGCAGATACCCATGGCGCAACGCCGTCGATATACGAATGACCGCTCCCTTTCGGCCACTCACCGGAAGGTTGAAAAGGCCATAGAGCGACTTCACCATGATTCAAAAAAATCGTCCGCACTAAATTTCCGTCCATAATCCCTTGCTTTTTCCAAGCCGGATCTCCGCGAGGCTCCTGAGAATTAGCGAAATTGACAGAGAAGAAGATAAACAATATCAGGGAGACCGGACTTTTCAAACAAAACACCTCATAACGATATTAAATATTTCCATTGCCATAGACTTCGACTTTACCTCAAAACCCAATCGAAGCTCCGAGAATTACCCGCCTAGGCTCGGAGTAAAAATCAGGTCGGTTACGAAAATCATCCAAAGTATTGACACTCTTTACGCTTGTCCGTGGTCGAATAGTATAGCCGGCTCTCCCCGTGTCTGAATATACCAGTATTTCGTTTTTACGATCCAATATGTTGAACAGTTTGATAAAGAAAGAATATTTCGCGCCTATAAGTTCTAACTCCTTATGTATTTTAAGGTCGAACGTATATTGCGTTGGCTTTCTTTCGCTGTTCACAAAAGACGACGTTGCATTTTGAAGCCTGGGAGTGTATGGAAACCCACTGCCTAATCTTCCTACAAGACTCATTCCCCAGCTGCCGGGTTGACTCAGAGTAATGTTGAAATTCAGCGTGTGAGTTTGATCCCAGTCCAGCATGATCACTTGAATTTCACTCTCCTTGTTACTTTTAGCATCGTTGAAGACCTGCATCGGATCCGATGCATTTCCTTCGGCTAATTGAAAGGTATAGTCAACTGATCCGGAAAGGTAGTTCGACCTCCTTTTTTCCAGCGCTAAAGTAATGCCACCTACATTCCCGTAATCCCGATTGATGAAGCGGGCGTAGAAATCCTGAGTATAGGTAGTGATTATCTCCATCCCAAGGAGATGTTCCATATCTTTATAGAAACCGGTTATGTCAATACCGATGTAATCTGAGACCTGCTGCTGAAGTCCAACTTCATAGATCACGGTGCGCTGCGGCTTAAGCTCCGCGTTGCCCATCGTGGAAGACAAGCTCCCACTGAATACTTCAAATTCTGAATTGACATATAGATGCTCGAAGGTCGGAATCTGGGAAAAATGACCATATGAAAAATGTATGACACCCCTGTCGGTTATTGGATAAGATATGCCTATTCTCGGGCTAAGTGACTGCACAACTCCGGCGTTTCTATAGTTATTTACCCATTTATTCCCACGTACATTGACGGTATCAGTAATCTCACCTAATTCCGACTCATATTCATTTTCTCTCACCAGGAGAGTAAGGCTGTCCCGGGCAGAAAAAACTTTATAATACCTCGCGTTGTCCGGATCTCTCAAGTCTATCGGGGCTTTAGCGGACGCGTTAAAATAATCATATCTCAATCCTATATTTACAATTAAATTCTCGAATTCCATTTTGTCCTGAATGTATGCTGCTGCCTCAAGGGGATTGTGCTTATATCGATTATTTATGATGGACTCAGTCAGTGGGATAGCTGGTTCAAAAGGTCTTATTTCAATATTCGCATCATTTCTTTTGGCAATTATCTCGAACTCGTGGTAAAATAAAGTGTGTCTTCTGAACTCAATGCCGCTTCTCAGTAAGTGTGCGTTATTAACCTGACTTGTCAAATCTATTTTCCCTTGAATTGACTCGGTGTTTCGCCTTGTTTGCCACATCTCCGTTCCACCTGTCCTAAACGCATTATTGGCATTATTTATCAAGCGTTTAGGATTTACATATCTGGAATCAAGCGGATCTTTAAACACATACTTTTTGTAATCGAAAAATGTACTGGCAAATTTAACTGTATAAAATGTCTTCGAGCTTAATGTGTGATTAAATATCAGCGATTGGGAATGCCCACGGTTAAACTGTTTGAAATCACCGTCAGGATTCAACTTAAACAAGTGAGAATATTCACGAAAATCTACCATGTCCACGAAAAAACCATATGAAATCCTGACTGTTTGAGAAATTCGATAAGTAAGTTTTCCTCCTGAACTCAACTTCTTTGATGGGTTCATCGGAACAAAAACACCATCACCACTCTCTTCCACATAAACATTGGGTTCCCCCGGTGTTGCGCTGCCATCACCTTCACCGAAATCTCCACTGTTTGGAATTCCGTCTGCTCCAATATCATCGACTCTCACATTCCAATTCCCAAAATTTGAAGAATCGGAAGGCAGAAACCTTCTCTGTCCGTATAACCAACCTTGGTTGTTAGAAAATCTTCCCGTGAGAAAGAACGAAAACTTATCACCAAATAATTTAAGCGGGCCGTCGACAGTTAGCTGGATATTAGATATATCAGTTCCGTCTATCTCATCAATATTCAAAAACGTTCCATCGTCCGAGCTTACATACTCCCCCTTATAAAATGAGAGATTACCCCTGAGTCTGTCACCGCCTTCTTTGATCACCACATCGATGACCCCGGACATTGCCTGACCATATTCGGCGTTGAAAGGACCGCTGATAACCTGCAACTCTTGAATGGAATTGTTCTCTACCTCAATTGAGATATTCCCGGAAAACGGGTCTGTCACGGAGAGACCGTCTACTAAATACGCAACCTCGCTTGACCGTCCCCCCCTGATGTGAATAGCGCCGTCTGTGCCGATGACAATGCCCGCCTGAAGCGCTAATACGTCACTGAATTCTTCAACGGGTATTTCCTTCAGCTGTTCAGCGCTTACGATGGAAAGGGAAGACGTCAGGTCTTTCCTTACGATCGGGCTCTTCGCTAATACGGTAACTTCTCTTAGCTCTAACCCGGTCTGCTGTAATTGAAAATCAAGTTTGGTGGTGAAGTCGGCTGAAACCCTAACATCTGAATATAGAACTGCCGTATAGCCGATCATAGCTCCTCTAACGGTATAAATGCCAGGCGGAATGTTTAAAATAACGAATCGACCCTTTTCATCTGCCGCTGCTCCCCAGTAAGTGCCTTCAATTATGATGTTTGCTCCGATAAGCGGCTCACCATTCGAAATATCCCGAATTGAACCGGAAATTTTACCGGTGGTTCCGGCAATTAATGGGGAACTATAATAACAAGTTAAAACTAAAACAAGCGATACAAATATCGTGAAAGTACTCTGGATATAAGAAGGACGTAGTATCATATAATTCCCATCAAAAAATTCAACAGTAGGTAATTAAATAAAGTCTTCTTCATTGTCAAGTAAATTAAAGGGAATGCAATCAATATTGAGTGGAAATTCTGTTACGCATCTCCCCCAGTACCTAACAAGCTATGATTTTAGAATAGAACAAATTAAAAACGTTTTACAAAAATGCAGAGTTTTTTCAATCATTCTTCTCTTTTCCTACTTCAAAAGTAACATCTTTCGTGTCTGAACAAAGTCACCTGCCTGAATTCTGTAGAAATAAATACCTGTAGCAAGATTCGTTGCTTCCCATGTGACTGAATGTACTCCAGCAGCCTGTTCACCGTCAATAAGCCGCGCAATTTCCTGTCCCAGAAGGTTATAGATAACCAGTGAGACTTTTGAACTTACAGGAAGAGAAAACTCTATCTGAGTCGCCGGATTGAAGGGGTTTGGGTAGTTCTGCTTTAGCCGATATGAAAGTGGCGTGGAAGTTATGCTCCTTTCAACACCGGTAATGTTGAGCAGATTATTTATGATTTCTATCATTCGCCTTGGATCGTAATCGGTGTTGTGATATGCCACTTTCATCTGTTGGTCTATTATATAATCGAGTGGAAACGGAGTGGTACCTCCAAACTGATTATAAGCCGAAACAACAAGAAAGGCCGAATCCAACAGCACGGGAAACGTTATTCCGAAGGCCGCTGTAAAGATCTCGACAAGTTCCAATATTTCGTTATTGTTTATCCCGAAAATAACTAAAGAATCTGATTCATACCTCTGCCCTATCGATACACCTATGTCCGACAACTCCGGACCGCAAACCGGTCACCACGATGCGAAAAACGAGAGGACGATCACCTTACCCGCATAATCCGACAGGGTGTGAGGGATTCCGTTGATGTCCAACAACGTGAAATCAGGGGCAGTGTCGCCGATCTTAAGGGATTTTGTATTTCCCTTCGCGAGAAAGGTCCTGCGCGGCTCGTCGGGATCGTTCGACCAAAAACTGATGACAGACTGGGTTCTGAGACTATCCACAGGCGTAAAAGTCAACTTGACTTCCGCGACTCCTCCCTGTTCTATCTTCAAAAATTTGGGATCAACAGTAAAATCGTCTCCGGTTGATGTTATACTATTCACCAATAACATCATAGGTCCTGTATTCAGCACTCTGATAATTACGTCGAAGCTGCTTCCCACGGGTGTGCTGCCGAAATCAAAAAACGTTTTAGTAAGAAAGATATCCGGCTCTTGTGTATTTCCGAAACGCAAAATGTCAAAATTTAACCAATTAGCCACGTAAAGAAAGCTGTCTCGCGCAGCTATGCTCATTCCTCTCACCGTCATTTCTTCCCATCCCAGCAGAAACGGCGCTTCCCCGTTCGATACATCAATTACTTCTACAATATCCCATTCAGCCAGATATGCCTTATTGTCATCCACCGAGACACCGGCCGTAAAAAACGGACTTTGGTAGTTACTCAAAAAGATCGGATTTGACGGTTCGCTAACATCAAATATATCAAGCCCCTGAGAACCAACAGCAACATACGCGATGCCGTTAACCACATCCACGTCTCTCGCGGATCCTGTAGTAGCGATTGCTGAATACTCGCTCACGTTGTTCGGATCGCTTACGTTAAGAATCTTGAGTCCGCCACCACCATCTGCAACATAAGCAATCCCTTCTTCCACTACAACAGCCCATGCGTTGGATAAGTTTTCGTAGACACTTTTACTGAAAATAGAATCACCGACTAAATCGAAAATCTCTAAACCATTTTGGTGCCTGCATGCATACAGGTAATTTTCATCGAGATATAGCCCTTCATAACTCACTCCTTCTTCTTTATGCACACTCTTGCGCGAGCGAAAGTCTAGATTGGTTGTGTTTATGACCGATATTCCGTCAATCCTTCCGGAAGCATAAGCGATATTTCCACTGATTACCGAATGATAAAACCGCTCGTCTAACGGGTTTTGGTCCGAAGACGGGTTATACCGTCCAAGAAGAACCGGATTTAGCGGGTCACTAATGCCAAACACGGTCAGACCACCCACCCCCGCTACCCAGGCTTTCTCCCCTACTAACTCTACGTCAACCATCTCAGCAAACCAAGTCGCTTTAAAACGCCCAACCGGATCGATGTTATCCAAACCTTGGGGAAATGCCGAACTGTGAAACAGAATAAAATATAAAGAAATTACAAGTGTCTTGCGAGCCAACTCCAGAAGTGTCTCACTCATTTTACTAACTTGATTAATTATCCTCATAGCTAATTACTTAAAATCGACTGATTAGAGATAAACGGAAACCATCAAAATCGGGGACGAATCTACATACGCCTCCTGAACATTGCCTGCCGCCGCGAACCTTACCCGTCCATAAAGTGAGGTTATGGTTTCTCATGAATTCCATCTTTGCCTCGACGAAAGTCCAAGGCCCTTTAGCTCTATTTTTTATAATGTCCCCCTCTATGCTCGACCATTCCGTTCCGGTGGAGACCGAGAATCTGCCTGACGGCGTATAACCGAACGACAATAGGTATTCGTTGCCTTCGTCTCCGTTGGAGAACGAAATCGTTCGGGCTTTCGCAGTGTCTACTTCGCTATATCGAAGTATCTCGGCTCTTATGTCAAAAAGTGACTTACCGATCTTCAATTCCATTTCCGACCCAAAAGATATCTTATCAATATCCCTGAACCGCACCAATTCATTTGAAGGCAGTGTGGAGTAGTAACGGATTTCATTTGAAACTGCGACGTTAAAATGCCAGTATGAAACTTTCGACGTACCGAACCGCTCCACGGAGAAGAAAATCTCCCGATACGGCATCATTCGCTTTTCCGTTGATGGGGCAACGCTTTTTCCATCGCGTAAGCTGCTGTGACCGAGACCCGCGAGGAATTGCAATTCTCCGGATAGTAGAGGCATTCGCCACTCAAGAAGGTAGCCGACCTCGTCGTTGAACCGGACGAAATGCGGATCAAGTTCAAACAGCCTTAAATCATTTTGTCTCTGAACGCGTGGAGGATTTTGATACGGACCGATAGGCGAATCGCGATCGTTCGGGTCAGCCGCAAAATTCCGGAAGTTCTTATACTCCATGCGCAGATTAGGGAAGCCGCCGGATTTTCCAATCGCCATATAAAAACCGTCACCATTAACTTCCGTGTCTGACATTATCCTGTTTTCAGCGCGTTCGAAATATAATTGCCAATCGTCGAAACCCTCATACGCGGCAAAGATGGAATAGAAACCGGTTTCCCTGTCATAGCCTTTGATTCTGAAACCTGAATTGTTTTTGTTAAGCACTGTGCCGTCGGGAGAAAGGGTATCCCTGTCGACGTTAACTAATGACACTCCTAAATTCAGTCTATTGATCGGTGAGATTGAAAACTCAGCCGCGGTGACATTATTGTAATCCTGCCTTGCCGTGTTTTCATTCAATGTCTCATAGAAAAGATTGTTCCCTCTCAGGAAGGTTGCGGAAAACCTGTCGTTGTCATATTTGAATTTTCCGCCGTTTTCAAGCCTGTTATCATAAAATATCGACCTGTCCTCATATAGATTCAAAGTGAGACCACGTCCGAAAAGCTCTTCGAATGTGCCGGCATTTAACGAATAATTTTCATTATCGTAATAGATACTCCAGTTGACTATATCGTTTCTGTTCAGTCCGTATTCAGATGGATCATCAAACTCGTACCTGAATGTGGCAAACCAGTTGTTGTAAATTGCCGATATATCAGCCCAATTTTCAAGATAACCCGTTGTAACACCGGAAGATTTCTCAATACCGGAAAATTGGAGATTCTGCAGACTGTTTAACCTTGTGCCGTCGGCAAAACGAACGTTGTTTGACCCATAAAAATGGATCTCCTGCGAGTTTGCAGTCGTCGTTGTGATCATCAGGGTTACGACAAAGATTGCTGCTCTCCGCCAGTTCATTATCATTCCCCGTTTTGCGAGAAGCCGCCTGTCACCAACTCAGTCAACTGTTGGTCAAGCTCTTCTTCCCATACACCTAAAAACCCCGAATACGTCCTTACTACATTACCGGAAGCATCTATAAGCAGCGTTAGCGGCAATGATGAACCATGGAAATTATTGAAAAGTTTTCTGTTAGGATCCAGAGGGATTATGAAATCAAGCGAATGCGCCGATACAAAAGATTTGACACCGGAAATTGATCTTGTATCATCTACATTCACTGCGAGAACAACTAAACCATCCTTACCAAATTTATTTTGGATCTCTTTAATTATAGGAAACTCCTTTCTGCAAGGAACGCACCAAGTCGCCCAAAAATTGATTAGTAAAGGACTTCCTCTATAATCTTTCAGACTTATCCTCTTTCCAGCCAGAGTCTTCAGTTTGTAACCCGGTACATTCCCCTGTAACGGAATTAAAGGTGATGCGCTGTCCGCACCGGATAAAATTAAAAGAGCTGCAGCAATCAAGTAAATACGCTTAGTCATTTCAAGAGAGTTATCTTTCGTACCCTAAGCAGGTCTTCTGTTTGCAGCTGTGAAAAATATATTCCTGAGGAGACTTTCTTCCCATTTTTGTCTCTGCCGGTCCAAATATAAGAATGCTGCCCTCTTTCAAGTGTACCGCTAAAAAGCGTTATTATCTCCCTTCCGAGCTGGTTGAATATTTTCAATTTTAGCGTCGACCGAATGTTGAGATCAAATGATATCGTTGTCGAAGGGTTGAATGGGTTGGGATAGGCCGGGTGAAGTGCGAGTTCATCGGGTATATTTGCCCGTTCATCATCAATAGAAACAAGCACAGTATTGCTTTCAATTATCTCGTCTAACGTTTCAAGGTCAAAGGCGATTTCTGAATATAATAAGCGGCCGTCACTGCCTACAAGTGAGTTTTGCGGAAATACCAAAAACGTACTGTAGCTATCGAATACGCTTCCATCTTCCACCATAACTAAATGAGTCAACTGATAGAGATCAGCCCATATTTTTGCGAATTCCAACGTTTCACCTACTCCGATCGAGAATACTTGAAAATTTCTATCACCATACTTTTCCCACAGCTCTGCTTGTATAATAGGCGCCTCGTCCTGACATGGTTTACATCCAAAAAACCAAAAAGTTAGAAGTACGACATCGCCGCTGTAATCGAAAAGAGAAATCATGCCGCCATCGTAACTTGGCAGGGTAAAATCAGATACAACGTCGCCCACCTTATACTGCGCATGAGCAGTGGAAGAAATCAACAGTGCCAGGAGGAGATAGAAGACAGACTTCATCCGTCTTTCCCGAATGGCAAGGGACACTATTTTACTTTTTACAATTTTCATCCATACCGACTTCTGTTAATTGCGCTATAAATTTACATGTTACAGGTAGAATCTCCAAATAATGTAACAAATTCCACATTTGCTATTAGCTTTACTTAGCCA
Source organism: Fidelibacterota bacterium MT.SAG.3 (assembly GCA_004402895.1). GTDB lineage: Bacteria > Fidelibacterota > SORT01 > SORT01 > SORT01 > SORT01. The sequence continues at coordinate 20,664 of SORT01000019.1, forward strand.
ATTTATGTTTAATAATATAACATTACTATTTTTTGTGATGGATATATGTAAGCAAGATTGCAATTGATACGTCTTAATAGAGTGTTATACGGAGTGCATTATTAAGACTGCATGTACAAAAGAGTGTTGTCATTGTCTGTTATTCAGTATTGAATCAATGGGGGAACCGCCAAATGCTGATTAAAACGGTTCTTCCAGACGGCAACCATTGGAATACCCGTTAATTCAATACTTTTTAGGAAATCGTGATTAATTTTTATTTCAGCACTCTCCCGCAGAGCCTTGACCTGTCTGGCAATTTCTCTATCATTCATGGTAGAATCGTTATCAGCCATAGCTCTTAAACCTTTCAGACTTAAAAAATACCGGCTCCACATTTGAACGTCCTCCTTAACTCTTTCGGCGGTTTGTAAGCCCTTATATTCGGCTCGCTCCGCTAAATAGTGATCTGTGACAGCGCTTTTTAAAAAATCTGTCATCGTATTGTGAAGGGAGGCACGACTACTCTTATTTATCGGATAATTATAATTCCTGAGTAAAGCCATTACATCATTGCCATTCCACGCGAAACCGGGCGCTTTTACAACAGGCGGAGAAAGATCAATGTCATCGGACAACGCCAATTCCTCGTTCATAATTTGCGCCAACGGCAACTCGTCATTCTCATTCAGCTCCATTCTCCTCTGAATAAATTTTACGACAGATTCGAGACCATCTCCCATCTGCTGAACCGTTATAGGTTCCATAAGTTCTGATACATATTCGTTCGCCAAAATTGTCTCCTTCCTTGCCCTAAGCACCTCTTTGATCTGCGATTTTTTCTTACTAACGTCATAGGGAGTCAGGAAAACATCTTGAACCATATTCTCTACCTGAAGAATGACAAAGCTGTTAGGCAGTTTTATGACAGTTGACATCTCACCGACGTTCGTCAGGTAAGCGGCATTTTCTACCTGGATAGGCACGATGCCGTCTCCCCAGTGAAACGACCAGCTTTTAATTTTTATCCCGGAATCAGTTTCATTATCTTCCGCCAAGTCCGTAAACATCTCTCCGGATTTTATCAGTTCGCTCCATTTATCGGCGACATCTTTACTTTCTGTAACCAGCGTTTGGACACTGAGACGTACCATAGACTTTCTAAGCGCAAGATCAATTTTTAGCGAATCGGGTTCAGCATTGCTTCGAATTTCTACAAAGAAAAGTTCACGAATCAATGCTTGCTGTTCAATAAAAGCCACTGCTTCTTTGTAATCCGGTGAATCCTCAAAGCCCTTTGACGCTGCCCATTGACTCAATGTCAATTCGTCTATCAACATGTCAAGCGCCCGTTTACTCCTTTCTTTATGCCGATGAAACCCAAGAATTGGAGTAAGCTCTGTTCGTCTTATCATCTCTCTTTTTGTGATAGGCACACCATTAACAACTGCAACAACTTCATCGGGGAGCGGTTCGGTTTTTTTCGCGCAGCTAGCTAATGATAATAATAGTAGTAAAAGGAGTGATTTCCGGTAGCTCATCTCCGTGCGGGTTAGAGCTTGTTCATTCTAATAACTTATCGAACGGCTTGGTGAATTCGAATCCGGTATATGGCGCACCATCAAGATGCCTGATCGCCCAGATATAATACATATGGTATCCCGGCGCAGAAACCTGACTATGATCCTTAGAATCTGTTATCTTTAACAGATCCTGATGCTTGATATTGAATACATCCTCACCGAGCTCTCCATGACCATATCCTTCATTAGGAGAGAACTCGTAATAGTAAATTTCCGGCTGAATATGGTGATGCGGGGGGTAGCTGCTCCATTTACCCGGGAAATTCAGCACTTCCCCTAAAACCAGCTTCGCGTTCTCCGGCGCAATCGTTCTGTCAAAGACTAAACGGACCAGCCGATAGCACGTTCCGTCGAGTATCTCTTCTCCTCTTCGTTCAACGTCGACTTCTTCGGGAAGATATATCTTGCCGTCAAACCGGGAGCTGTTCAGAGTACTGATAACTGCAAGGCGAGAATCTTTTTCTGTTATAATCCGGATCTCATCTCCCGCAGGAAAATGAGCCGCTACAGGATTCTGCTCAATCCAGTTGTCCCTGTCAAATTTTATTGATCGATCACCATAGATTAAAGTTCCCTTTCCCTGAATAACCAAAAGTGCGGTTTCATATTCATTCGACTGGATTGTCTCTTCTGAATCAGCGTCCATTTGCAGGATTTGAAACCGCAATCCCGTATCGTCATCCTGCGTCAGATATTCATTGTACCCGACTGAAAATGTTTTATCACGAAATGTCTTAACCAGGCTCATTTACATTTACCTTCAGCTTCTGAGCATTCGTTCACGTACGATACCCACCAAACCGTCATAGCCAGCCAGGAATTGGCTTAGGGTGCGATTTGACGGACCGAAGCTTAGGAATTCGTCGACTTTCATGCCGTCCTCCTCATAAGCCCTTCTGAAGTCAACAAACTTCTCCTGAAGTTGATCTACTATTTCACTGTCCACATCCTGATCCATCCTGCTCTTCACATCGATATCGGAATCATTAAACTTATTCCACCATTCATAGGGCATGCTGATGACCACGTTTCCTCCCACCAGTTCCGACCAGTGCATGTGACATCTGAAGGCTGCGGAAAGGAGTTTACTCCTGTATCCCCGTTCCTTAAACAGCTTGTAGGCTCTTTTGAAGATTGCCACACCTGCCCAGTCCAGGTAATCCGGGTCGATAGTAATATTTTCTTCCTTGGCGATCCCTCTTAGATGATCATCGATTCGTCCTACCATTATGGTCACGTAAGGTGAGAGTTTGGAAGTATCCACTCCGTTTTCTTCCGCCCTCTTCCAACCCCTTTCGACAGCCTCTGCGCATCTGACCGCCTGAGGGACTGAGAAACTGACCGTGGCGTTGATGGTAATGCCCTGACTTATTAACTCTTCAATAGCCTCAATTCCTGGACCGATCGCCGGGCATTTAATGGCTACGTTAGGCGCTAATCCGGCTAAATGCTTCGCTTGTTCCACCATCCGCTCCGGGTTTGGATAGTACTTCGGATTCACTTGAAGCGAGAGCTTTCCTTTCTCTCCTTCTGTTTTATCATAAACCGGTTCGAGAATTTTCGCGGCACGAGTTCCGATATCATCCACTAACGCCCATGTGATATCATCTTCAGTTCCATTTGGACTTTCTGAGATCAGCCTGTCAATGACTGGCAGCCATTCGTCAGGTTTGTTTTCAACTACCATCTTAATAATCACAGGATTGGAAGTGGCGCCTACAGCGCCCTGATCAACCGCATCCTGCAGTTCTTTCAGATCACATGAATCGTTCCACCAGTCGCTACCGAATTCGGTAGTAAGTTGCATTTTCGTATTATTCATCTATCGCCTTCTCACGTTTAAAATTTATACATTTATTAATTCACTTATATACTTTTTTGCTATTTTAGAATATTGAAGCGGATTGAATTTTGCAGGGTCGCCTTCGGCTTCCACTATCATCCATCCATTATAGTCCGAGTCCTTAATTAGGTCGAAAATTGGTTTAAAATCGATCATCCCATCTCCCGGCACCGTAAACACTCCTTCTATAACTGAATCCAGAAAGGAAGCATCCTTGTCAAACATTTCGGTCATCACATTCTCGCGAATGTCCTTTAGATGAATATGACGAATACGGTCGATATATCTCTCATAAACCGGCAGAGGGTCAACCCCCGCAAATATCATATGACCTGTATCCGCACAAAGGTAAACCTTGTCATTTAGTGTCGAGGTCATCAAACGGTCTATCTCGTCTTCTGTTTGAACTCCGGTTCCCATATGGTGATGGAAGGCAATGTTAATTTCGTAGGTTTCACATAATTCACCGGCTTTTTTCAATCCCATAATGAGACGATCCCATTCCCTGTCACTAAAAACCGGTTTGCTTGACAGCGGCTTATTTCTGTCACCATGGACGCTCCCGCTGCACTCAGCAAGATTTATCACGCCTGCTCCCATCGCCGAAAGAAATTCCAGCTTCTCTTTTATCCCGGACAGCTCACCTTCTAAATCGTTGTTCTCAACAAAATACGTGGAATGCCACATAGACGCTAAAGATAATCCATATTTTGAGAGCAAAGGTTTAAGTATAGAGCTCTTAGTCGGAAATTTATGTCCTAATTCCGTGCCCTCATATCCGGCTTCCTGCATTTCAGATAGACATCTGTCAAGAGGAATATCCGCGCCGAGTTCCGGAAGGTCATCGTTAGACCAATTGATCGGTCCGATTCCCAATTTCACTCTCTGTTGATCCATTAAAAATACCGCTCTTTTTTCACTTTTTCCTCATATTCTTTTCGCGCCTGCTGTACAGTCGGCATTTCCGAAATTTCGGCTATCGGAACATCCCACCACGACTCGTAACCGGGAACATCCGATGGTTCAAGTTCGAGGACGATTGCCATGGTTTTCTCATTTTCCCTTGCTTTTTTCAGCGCTGAACCAAACTCTTCGCGTGTCTTAGCCCTGACAGCTTCCGCGCCGAGCGAGATGACATTCTCAACAAAGTCAATTTTAAGAAAATCTCCCGTTAGTTTCCCGGTTTCCGGATCACGCTGTTGTAACTTGTTTCCAAAACCCAGGCTTCCTAAGCTCTTCGACAACCCGTCTATGCTTCCATATCCATGGTTATCCACAAGAATAATTATGAGCTTCTTATTTTCCTGAAGAGATGTGACTATTTCCGTATGCATCATCAGATAAGAACCGTCTCCGACCATTACGAAAACGTCTCCTTCTTCCTTGGCAAATCTTACACCGAGTCCGCCGGCTATTTCATAACCCATACAGGAATAACCGTATTCCATGTGGTATTGGTCGCCGTTCTCCGCGCGCCACAGCTTATGCAGGTCTCCCGGAAGACTTCCCGCGGCGCAAACTATACTGTCTTTTTCTGTCATGAATTCATTTAATATTCCGATCATTTCACCTTGAAGAAACTTTCCATCGCTGCTTGGCGAGAATATCCGGTCACACTCTTTATGCCATTCGTTGATTAGTTTTTGAATCGTCTCTTCGTAATCCGTCGCAACAGAAAAAGATTCCTCTGAAAGCATCTGATTTAGTTTTTCCAAGGTTGCCCTTGCATCCCCAACCAGCATCAGCGCTGAATGTTTACCCGCGTCAAACGGAGATACGTTGATTCCGATAAATTTTACATCCGGATTCTGGAATTGGGTCTTTGAAGCTGTGGTAAAATCGGATAAACGGGTACCTATGGCAATCACGAGGTCAGCCTCCTTCGCAATCTGATTGGCGGCTGAAGTCCCGGTAGCGCCAATTCCCTGAAGGTTCTTATCATGATTCCAATTAAGAGAACCCTTCCCCGCTTGAGTTTCGCCTACTGGTATTCCCGTGGATTCGCAAAACGCTGCCAATGATTCTTCCGCTCCGGAATATATCACCCCGCCGCCTGCGATTATCAAGGGTTTCGCGGATTTCTTTATCAATTCGATTGCTCGGAGCAATAAGGTGTGGTCGGGGATCATCCTCGGGATGAAATGAACTCGCTTTTCAAAAAACGTTTCGGGAAAATCATATGCTTCGGCTTGCACATCTTGCGGGAGAGATATTGTTACTGCACCTGTCTCAGAGGGGTCTGTGAGAATCCGCATCGCCTCCGGAAACGACGTAAGAATTTGTTCGGGTCGATTTATACGATCCCAATAACGGCTCACAGGCTTCAGGCAGTCATTGACTGATATGTCCTGACCGAGAGGATGCTCCAATTGCTGCAGTACCGGTCCGACGTTCCTTCTGGAGAATGTATCACCCGGTAGTAGAAGCACAGGGACTCTGTTGATAGTAGCCCCCGCCGCCGCGGTCACCATATTGGTCGCACCCGGACCTATAGAAGTAGTGCATACGAACGCCCTAAGTCGCCGATTCTGCTTGGCAAAAGCTGCGGCGGCGTGCACCATCGCCTGTTCATTCCGGGGTAAGTAATGCGTGAATTCTCCATCTTGCTCGAGCGCCTGCCCTATACCTGCCACATTTCCGTGACCGAATATTCCCCACATTCCGGCAAAAAACAGATTACTATCACCATCCAACTCTATCCATTGAGCCTTCAAAAAACGAATAACAGCCTGAGCGGTGGTTAATCTGATAGTTTTCATCATTATATTTCCCTGATTCCGTATAACTTATTCGCCTGTGTAACACATTCGCAGTGTTTAATATAGTCGGTATAGTTTATCGACCTAATCCTACTTCTTCATAAATATTTTCCATGAGTTCAACGTTCTTATACCCGTCTAAATGTGTAGCGACCAGGGCGTTCTCCCCGGAATCGCGACCTAAAAGCCTATCCACAAACAGCTCATTCTCCTGTGTAAAGCCCCAACGCTCATCAATAGGAAGCGTCGAAAAGGTTAATTTCTCAACTGGAGTATTTAAGTCCATACAATAGGTGACAGCTTCCATCTCATCACTTACGATTGAAGCATGATCTCCGTAAATTTCCACCCGCTCAAAGGGGAATATCCATGTTGTGTGAGCGCTGGATGAGAAAACACCGTGGATGCCATTTTCCATTTCGAATATCATTGAAAAATCATCAACACATGGGTAGACCGATTTTGACCCGACCGCAGTGATTTTCTTCACTTCACCAAACAGGTATCGAACCATATCGATAAGATGAAGAGTAGATTCAAAAAGGAATCCCCCAGTGACTTTAGAATCGCTTGTCCATGACGGAACCTGCAACTCTCCACGGTTCATTTTTATGTTAAAAGACTTCGGCGTGAGTTTGCCACTAGTTATCAGCTCTTTCATTTTTTTGTATACCGGGGCAAGTCTCCTGCTGAATCCGAGCTGGTAAATGACTTCTTCCTTTTCAACAGCATCGACTATCTTCCGGGCATCGTTAAGATTGAGAGCAAATGGCTTTTCACAAAAGACGTGTTTACCGTGACTCAATGTTTTAAGTGTCATTTCAGCGTGGAACTTATTGGGTACAGTAATATAAACGGCATCAGAATCAGCGATGACATCCTCAACGCCGGAAAGCGCTTGCATTCCGAATTCGGCGGCGAACTTTTCCGCGCGCGCTTTCTGAATATCGAAAACAGAGCTTAATGTTACATCGTTATTTTGTTGTAATATTCCTGCGTGCGTTCCCGCAATCACTCCTGTTCCGATTATACCGATTCTTATATCGCCCATGATATTTCCTATGCCAAAGAATAGTCAGCTTTAAGCTTTGTCACAACATCCTGATATGTACGGTCGAATGGTCCCTCTTTTTCCAACTTCAGGGAAGTTACCGCAGCGGCAAACTTACATGATTCCTCCGGTGATGCATTTAATCTACTCGCAAGATAGGTTGCGATCGAAGTATCCCCGCGCCCTGTACGCCCTTTTATCGCGTGAGGAGTGAACGAGGCTTCATAAACTTTTCCTTCAGCATAAACAATCAATCCCTCTTTGTGAGTGATAACTACTTCGCTGGGTCCCCATTCGGCGATAATTCGAGCTGCCTTTGAGATATCCTTTTCACCTGTAATAACTTCTGCTTCTACGGAATCCGCCTTAACCGTATGAATTCCTTTTAGTCCACTTTCCTTATCCGGCCAATCAACGAATTTTAATTCCTTGCCGTCTCTAACACGCAGTACTCCTTGAAGGTCAAGGGACACTCTTTCAAATTGCGAGCATATATGCTCAATTAAGTTCAGAGATACTTCGCCCGCCATTATCCCTCCGATATGGAATACTTTAGTTGTTATATCCGGTATATTTTCTGCCGTAAATTCGCCCGCGAACGCAATTGGCTCACATACTCTTTTATCATAGTTCTCTCCAAAGTATGTATTTTTAATCCCACTGGTCATTTCTGATTCAGAAGGAAAAACTTCTACGCCTGCTTTTCTCATAACATCAAGGTAAAAATAATCCTCCTTGGAAAGAAGAGTGATAATAGCAGAAGCATAATTCAACTTCGACAAAGCCATAGCCCCATAATAAACAGCCCCGCCCAAAGCATTTTTTTCCTCCTCAGCAAATATCAATATATCTTTTGCGATATGCCCTAATATAACTACATCATAATTCAAAATATTCACTCTATCCGCGGTTTCTTCGTGGTCAGAAGAATACCGGCGCTAAAACGATTGAATTGAAAGCTTATGAATCGTGGTAAAATACTCATTATCGGAGAAATTAGATATCAATCTCCAGTCCATCGTATGCGACACGTAGGTTTTTATAGGAAGTAAATTTTTCCTCTAATTCTTCATGAGACAGGTTATTATGCCCGATATGAGATATAATAAAGGTGGTCTCCGGATATTTTTTTGCGATATTCATCACGCTGATAACATCGACGTGATCCGTGCCTCCATCATAGCCCGGTGTATGAAATATGACGAGGTTCGCTTTTTTCACCTGTCTCTTCTCGAAATCATCTAATGATGATTTCACGCTGTCACTAAAATGAACTATTCGTTTACCATCTTCGGTTATGACCAAGCCGTGTGTGGGAACTTTATGATTTACCTTGAAAGCTTTAAATTTTATATGACCTACTTTAACCGATTCACGGTCATGCATAACATGAAATTTGCACCTGTCATACAGTCTTTCGGTTGTTTCAAAATTCGCAAGCGCGGACATATTCCCGTAAACCGGGATTTTCCCGGCGTTCCACCATTCGAATTCGGTTATTCCTCCGATGTGATCCCAATGTTTGTGAGAAAGAAATATAGCGGCTATGTCAAATATCTTGTACTTATTCACTATCCGTCCAATGTCGATTGGCGTATCGAGTATAATTGTTCCCGATCTGTTTTTTATTATAACACACACCCGTCGGCGACGGTTTTTCCCTTTCTCTTTCCTTGCAACCGCACACCGTTTACACTTACAACCGATTGCCGGGATACCCCGTCCATCTCCTGTTCCTGCAAATTTTATTTTCATTGATATTTTTCCCTGTTTACCTAAAGAGCACGTTCAACACAACCAATGAAACGGCAAGCACTATGCCGAAATACCCAACCTGTCTTGAATCTACAATGAACAGATCCTTCCATTTGACCTTTTTCCCGGGTGAAAGATATGATACAATTGCCAATATCGCATAACCTATTACGATGACCCATCCCGTCCGGTTTAACCAGTTCATATCCGGAAATACAAAATATTTGAATGCGAGAGATACTACCGCACTGCCGATAAAAACGAATACGACAAGTTTTCTCGGCGCATTGGTGCAGAACACAGCAGCCAAAACCAGTATCGTATAGCCAGCCTTTATATGGTAAGATATCTCGTTCGTTATAAGTGAAAGAGGTAAATTAAATCCGTGATATTTTATATAGATAAGCGCAAATGCGAACATAATTCCGGATAAGGTAATGAACGGAATAGATTTTTTCCCCATTTTCATCAAATTCTCATCCGAGGCGTCTTTATTTATCAATTTTTTGTAAATATCAAACGTAAAAAGAGTGCTGACCGAATTTATTATAGAATCCACCGTACTCATCAAAGAAGCGAAGAGCCCCATAATCACGAAACCGCGGACACCGGGTGACAACAGAGTGTTCACCAAGACAATGTATGCCTGGTCAGGGTCTTCTAAGGGTTTATAAAATCCTACCAGAGCGATGGGAGGAATAATTATCAAAGCAGCAAAAACATATTTTAAAAACCCGCCGACTATCAGTCCGATCTGCGCATCCTTCAGGGAACGGGCGGCAAGAGCCCTTTGCAGAATCACCTGGTTTGCCCCCCAATACTGGATGTGCAATAGAGCCATGCCGAAGAAAACAGCAGGCCAAGGTACTTTCGAGTGATCAGATGGCAGGAACAGATGCATCAGATGATCTCTTCCCGTAGTGATATCAGGATAATTTGCAGGATTATACAATTCAGAGAATCCGCCGATCGCTTTCACCGCTAATACTAAAACTATACTTGCACCTCCTAACAATGTAATCAACTGAATGATGTCGGTACGAACCACTGCCGCGAGACCACCGAAATAGACATATAGAGATGAAAACACTCCCATGAAAACCACAATGATGTAGAGCCTAAAAGTTACCGGGTTCAGAGAAATTTCAAATAAATTTTCAACTAACTTGCGGAATGTATCAAGTAATGTTAATTCATCCGCAAAAATGCCGTTGATCGCGTAGCTTCCCCAGTAGAGCGCTCCTCCCATGTAGATAATTCCAAACAGAATCAGGGAAAAGATAGAATAACTCAGAGCTACAAAACTGCCGAACTTTATCTCAAAGAATTGGGTAATGGTAAATACCTTCATCTTCAGATATAGGGGGACAAAAAAGAAAGTAGCGAGAAGAATACCAAAGACGGCATCAATCTCAAAATTTGCCCATGCCAAACCGTAAACATAAGCAGCCCCGCCCATGCCGATAAAATGTCCTGCTTGAATGTTGGTAGCGATCGTGGACATCGCTATCGCTGGCCAGCGAAGACTCCTTCCGCTCAGAAAATAAGATTCAGCATCCTTTTTCTGTTTACCGCTTTTATATATTCCGACTAAGAAAATGATCACGAAATAGACAATCACCATTGTTAGATCAATATTCATCTCATAGGCACCTATTTATAATTTATCCGGCTATCATTCTTACAGAATAATACATTGCGCAAATATTTCAGCGAAAGATAAATTTAGAAGTGGATAAGAGTCAAGAGTTAAATGCGAAAAGCATGTAAAAACTTTTAACAATCGACAATTTGGAATTTTTTAGAGTTAAACCTCATACTAGCGTTTCCCCCGCACATAATGCCCAATATCTTACATGTGTCAAACAAATTTATGATCTACAACGTTTTAGGGGTTAATTATTATTACGAAATTATTATTATTTTTCAGGAGCAAATTCCCTTACTCTCATTAATAAACCCAATGAATCGGGTAATTATTTCAGCAATTTAAGAATCACAAATACAAAGCCCTGCAATAACTGCGATTGCAGGGCTTTGTTATGTGAATTTATTTCTCTCATATTAGAGAAATAATCATGTTACTTAAGCAGAACCATCTTCTTTGTGATTGCGAACTGGTCCGCTTCAAGCCGGTAAAAGTAGATACCGCTTGTGACCAGCAATCCGTCTGCATTCTTTCCGTCCCATTCGACAGAATATGAACCGGCGTTATGTTGTTCATTCAACAATGTCCTGACATTTCTGCCTAATATATCATAAATAATCAGGGAAACGTTGGATGTTAAAGGAACATCATACATGATGCTGGTTGAAGGGTTGAACGGGTTTGGATAGTTTTGGCCCAATGAGTATTCCCTGGGCATCTGTGCTGAACGAGCATCATCAACACCCACAAATACAAATGTTTCTTGGAACTCGACCGTCATTGTAACATTTCCAGCTGCTAATTCATCATTAGTTGCTGTAAGTGATATGACTGACAGAAACATGCCGTTTCCGCCGCGATGCGTCAGCACAAGCTCGTCCACGCCGTCGTTGTCCACATCCCATACTAAGGAGTTATTTTCCAATTGAGTGTGACCCAAGGCATCTCTTGGAGGATCAAACGTCGCTGTGGGCGTAGAAGGTAAGCCATTTTTATCAGCCGCACTTGTTCCTGTACCGTCCCACTCGAATATATAACCACCCACTATGAAATCATCACCTGCTTCATCCATATTCTTTGTATCGATGATGACTACGATTTCATCTTTTCCATCGCCGTCTATATCCATAATCATGATCCCACGCTCATTTCCAAATAAGCCTGTCGTCCCATCACCACCCTTGCCAAATTGATACGACCATACAATCTCCCAGGTATTGTCCGTCGCGTTGGTAACCTCGAAGAGATAGATGATATGCTGACCGCCATCTTGCTCATAAGCCAAAAACTCTCCCAAGCCGTCACCGTCGATATCTACGTCAGCTCTTAAGGTACCTCCGGCCGTTAAAACATAGCCGCGGGTGAAAATTTCAGTAGTTGCCTCATGCCATACATTGGTTAGGGCTAAGTTGTCGCCGACACTGCTGGCGTCTTGCTCAAATATGTACAATCCCACCAAGTTGTCTACAGGGTCTGCACCCGTCCAAGGAACTATCGCCAAGATCTCATCGAGTCCGTCACCGTCCATGTCTACAATT
>SORT01000020.1 GCA_004402895.1 Fidelibacterota bacterium MT.SAG.3
GAGTCAAAGCTATTTATAGTGATGACAAACGCTCTGACAGTGACAGACGATCCATTTCTGAAAGACGGGAGCTCGCTAAAAGGCGTATAGAAGCAAAACGAAGAGTTTCGATAGATAGGCGAGTTTTAGCTTAATAAAACAAATCTAAATTATTTCCTCACGGCTGCGATTCCCACGCTTCTTGACTTGCAGTCTCTTTTTATGTATAATTCGGACTGTTAATTTATTAAATAGATAATTTTATTGGGAGTTGCATTATTAACTGATGTCTGAAAATTTTGACCACAAGAAGATTGAAGAAAAATGGCAGGAAAAATGGCGTGAAGAGAAAAAGTATAACATAGATCTTTCCGATTCTGAAAATAAGTTATACGCGCTTGTAATGTTCAGCTATCCATCGGGGGATAAGCTTCATATCGGGCATTGGTATAATTATGGACCAAGCGACACATGGGCTCGCTTTAAAAAGATGCAAGGTTTCAAGGTCTTCGAACCGATGGGATTTGACGCATTCGGATTGCCCGCCGAGAACTATGCGATCAAGCATGGAATACATCCGGCTCTTTCGACACGGAATAATATTGAATATATGACCACTCAACTCCAAAGAATCGGGGCAATGTATGATTGGGATAAGTACCTAAACACATCTGATCCTGAATATTATAAATGGACTCAATGGCTTTTTCTTAAACTATTCGAAATGGGTCTCGCTCATCGGGAAAAAGCTCCTGTTAATTGGTGTCCATCATGTCTTACCGTACTCGCCAACGAACAGGTGAAGGAAGGCAAATGTGAACGGTGCGGGACTGACGTAGAACGAAAGGAACTGTCGCAGTGGTTCTTTAAGATCACGAAATACTCCGATCGGTTATTGGAAGGACTTGATAAGATCAATTGGCCGAAATCGACGAAAATGATGCAGAAAAATTGGATCGGCAGATCAGAAGGTACTACCTTGTTCTTTGAAGTGGCCGGTCAAGATGAAACCATAGAAATATTTACAACTCGTGTTGATACTATTTATGGCGCTACCTTTATCGTAATCGCTCCGGAACATCATATATTGGATCATCTGACAACAGATGAAAAGAGTAAAGAAGTGACGGAGTATATCGAGAGCGTACAAAACAGAAGCGAAATCGAACGGATCACTACGGATAGAGAGAAGACCGGCGTTTTTACCGGCGCGTATGCCGTAAACCCGATCACTAAAGAAAAAATACCGATCTGGACCTCTGATTTTGTTCTGACTGGTTACGGTTCAGGAGCGATATTCGGAACTCCCGGTCACGATCAAAGAGATTGGGAATTCGCCACAAAATTCAATCTGCCTATCATACAGGTTATCGAGCCGTATAATAAAGAGGAAGTTGACCTAACCAAAATTGTATGCAGCGGAGAAGGAATCTTAATAAATTCTGAATCCTATGACGGATTAGATTACAAAGAGGCAATAGTCAAGATCACAAAAGAGTTGGAATCTCAAGGGAAGGGTCATCAGTCGGTGAATTACAGATTACGGGATTGGCTAATATCCAGACAGCGCTATTGGGGAGCTCCGATACCGATAGTCTATTGTGATTCCTGCGGAACGGTTCCGGTTCCTGAGGAAGATCTCCCCGTTATATTACCCGATGATATTGACCTTGAGAAAAATATCGGTTCCGAAAATTCTCCATTGGCTGAATCGGATTCTTTTCTGAACGTTGATTGTCCAAAATGCGGATTAAAAGGCAGGAGGGAAGTGGATACGATGGATACTTTTGTGGACTCTTCCTGGTATTTCCTTCGATACACGAATCCTCATTACTCTGAGGGCGCTTGGGACAGTGAATTGGTAAATAAATGGCTGCCGGTGGATCAATATATTGGCGGTCAAGATCACGCTACAATGCATTTGTTATACGCACGTTTCATATGTATGGCTTTATACGATAAAAAATTATTGAATTTTGAAGAACCGTTCACAAATTTATTCCATCAGGGCATCATTACGAAAGACGGCGCTAAAATGTCCAAGTCTAAAGATAATGTAGTTAGTCCTGATCCTTTTATTGAAAACTATGGCTCTGATACATTTAGAATGTATCTGATGTTCATGGGGCCATATGACGAAGGTGGTGATTGGAATGATTCTGGAATATTGGGGATTCACCGTTTCTTGAATAGAGCGTGGCGTCTGTGCAGGGGTGAAACGGATATCAATATTAACGATAATTCTAATAAAAAGCTGACGAGCCTAATGCACCGAACTATCAAAGAAGTTACAAAAGATGTTCAGGATATGCGTTTTAATACGGCAATCAGCAGAATAATGGAATATGTTAACGAAATGTATAAAGCCGAATCTGTTAATAAGGACCTTTTAGAGAATTTAATACTCTTATTAGCGCCGTTTGCTCCTCATTTATCGGAAGAATTATGGGAACAATTCGGACACAAAGGTTCACTGTTCGACCATAATTGGCCTGAATGGGACGATGAGATCGCTAAATCAGAAACTATCACAGTTGCAGTCCAAATATTAGGCAAGCTGAGAGGCTCTTTTGAAATCAGATCAGGTGTGTCCGATGATGTCTTAGTTGACAACGCCCTTGAACTGCCTAATATAAAAAAGCATATGGAAGGTAAAACATTGCTGAAAAGTATAGTAATTAAAGACAAACTGGTGAACTTTCTGATAAAATAATGAGTGACCGATGACAGCATATGTATATTTATTACCGTTAATTCTTGTATTGACATATTCATGTGGAGATGATTTTAATGAAACCGATGATTTAGCCCGTTTAGCGGCCCTTAAAACGGGACTAGATTTGCTTGTAGGCGAGGCAAGTTGCTCGGAATTAAGCGAATGCAGAGCGCTGCCTTTGGGGGCAAAACCATGCGGCGGTCCCTGGGAATATCTGATTTTTTCGTCTATAAACAGCGATACCCTTAAAATAAAAGAAAAGGTCGATGAGTATAACGAATGGAATGTGGTTATAAATGAACGGTACGGCTATACATCAGACTGCAGTCAGGCAGAAGCACCACAATTAGTCTGCCTAAAGGGCAAATGTGTCGACAGGAATAAGGTGGGAGATACGCCATAAATTATTGTTATTATTGGATAACGCTTTACTATACATAATATATGTTATGCGTCGTTACGGGATTGTACTTCTCTGCACTGTCCCTATCTTAGAAACAGATCAGTAAAGGTTTCTCGAGAATTTCGATGTGAAGTCAGTTTCAGCTTTAGGAATATTCAAATTATCGCTGTAAGTCGTCTCATATTTTGACGCTAATTTATTTAATTCATCAGGATCTATCATACCTTGTGATATGGATAACTCCATAAATGCTTTAGCCGTCATGGAAAATCGTACAAGCATATCGATCGCATTGTTCATTTCCTTTAAACTCTCATGTAAAATATCCAATCGTTTTTCAAATTCAATAAATTTCGTGTTAATAAGAGTCAAATCATCTACTTTTATACTATCTTTAGACATCGCCTACCTTCCTATTTTAATGAGCCTAATGCGTTAATATTTTCCAATTTTCCAAATGCAATTAACGTATCACCTTTTATAAGGTGACATCAGACTTCGGATTAAAATTAATACTACCATGAGAATCCTTAATCGCCGCAATTAGAATATTATAATCATCACGTATATTAGAATTTTTTATAGATTTTCCTATCAAGGGTGAGGAATTGATAATCAGTATTTCATCTATGACAAATCCTAAGGTTTCGCTTCCGGTTGTCAATTCTATAAATTCAACTGCTGAAGGTTTCAACAATATTTGCGCCATAGCATGCCCCCCCTGCATCATATGGATTTATTACTTTATCTGCGCCCGCTCGAAGCAAATTAGCAGTGCCTCTTTCGCTGACAGAGCGTGACACTATAAACAGAGAGTCGTTTAGAGACCTTGCGGTCAGGGTACAGTAAACGTTATCGGAAACAGAATCTACTACGGTCACTAACCCTTTCGCTCTGGACACCCCTGCTTTTGTCAGTATTCCATCATCCGTTACATCACCCACTAAATAATATAACTCATGCTTTCGCGGGGAATCATCCGATTGCTCATTTTTATCTATCACGACATATTTTTTATTATTCTTCTGCAATATCGAGCATATCTTCTTTCCCATTCTCCCATATCCTGCGACAATAAAATGATGTTCAAGTTTTTCAATTGAGCGTTCCATTTTTCTCCTGAAAAAATAACGTGTTTCAAGTAATTTCTGTGTGACATATGAAAAAGCGTAAGCAACAGAGCCTAAACTCGATAAAATTAAAACTATTACATGCCACCTGCCCATTGTTGATAGTTCATGAACTTCATTATAACCAACCGTGCTGATCGTTATTATAGTCATATAAACTGAATCGGCAAATGACCAGCCTTCAGTCATAAAACCGACTATACCATAAAGTACTAATGAGATGACGAGAGATAGGATTATTTTAAGCTGAGAGAAATTATTCATCAGTCAGATTCTATTTAAGAATCGGATTCCTTAAAAGATATCGTCTTGTTTCTACCCGCATTTTTGGCTTCATATAGTGACTTGTCTGCATTATAAATAAGAGAATTGACTGTTGCTTCACCTTCTCCATGAAATGAAGCCACACCGATACTTACCGTTATTGATAATGGTTTTTCATTAAATTCAAATTCTGTGGTTTCAATCTCTTTTCTTAGCCGCTCACAAGCGAGATATGAGTCATCATACTCACTACTGATAAGAAGCCATATAAATTCCTCTCCCCCATACCTTGCCACTACATCGTGAGCTCTCTTGCCGTTATCCATTATTAAAGCAACTTGCTGAAGAACATAATCACCAGTCTGATGTCCATACGTATCATTGAATTTCTTGAAAAAGTCTATATCTATCATCGCGCAGCTCATTGGGAATTTATGCCTCTTAGACCTTGATAACTCACTTCTGAACAGATCCTCAAGTGTTCTGCGGTTGGGAATATTTGTAAGTTCATCTGTAGAAGATTGAAAGGCTATTTTGTCGATCCTTCCTTGTATATATAAATATATAATACTTAGTCCACCGACCGTAACTGCTAATTTCGACGCTATCCAAGGTCCGGGTAAACCGAAAAAGCCTCCATTATCAAGAACCTGATAACTGCTGTTAAGTGAATATAACAACAAATATAGTTCGTTCAGAAGCAGTGTCACGCTTGCTATCGCAAGGATGAAATAAATAAGCGATGCTCCCCCCTTTTGTTTGAGTCTATTGTATTTCATATAGAACTGTATTGAGGAGGTGAGAATAATTGCCCATATGGATGTGTTCATATAATGAACAAATACGATCGAACGTTGAAATTTATCCATTGGGGCATCATTCATGACCACTAAAAAGAGTAAATAAGCTAGAAACCCAATTGGTAATAATAAAGCTAATTTTCTCAAACAAAGCCGCCGTTAGTTTGTTAATTTATTTTAGTGTATTAATATATCCAACGGGGTATCGATTTACAAGCTACGAGGAGTATTTAAATTTGATATTCATTGAGATCGTCGGCAAGTTCGGCTATGCCGTTAAAATATTTTTTAATAATAGAAATAGGATCTATACTATCCATTTCCGGATACATATGAGTAAGCAATAGTTTTTTTACATTCGCGCCCTCCGCGATTTGAGCAATTTCGGATGGCGTCATATGACCTTTTACTTTTGAATTATCGGGAAACGAACATTCTGCAACTGCGATATCCGCATCTTTAAGCAAGGGAATAAGCCTTTCTCCTCTATCCGTATCACCGGTATAACTAAAGATTTTTCCATTATCTGAAGTAATTCTATAACCGAGACTGTTAGGTTGGTGGTAAGTTGAATGGCAGCTTATCCTGCAATCTCCCAATTTTATTTCATCGTTTGCCTTCAATTCTTTGACGGATATGCTGTCATTATTCTGGTAAACCCAACTACCTGCAAATCCATCCAAACGTATTATGTGTTCCAACATCCCTTCCGGACCGTATATATTCAACTTCTCCGAAATCAACGGAGACGGGTCATGTTTACGCGCAAACAGCAGTGGAAGTAATTCTGCAGTATGGTCGACATGAAAATGAGTGTACATGACAGTTTGAATCGAACTGTAATTAATTCCTGCCTTGGCAATTTGTCGGAGTGTCCCGCTGCCTCCATCCAATAGTATTTTATCATCCCCTGATTCTAATAAGTAACCGGAAGGCGCCCTTCTTTTGCTTGGGACGCAACTGCCGGAGCCGAGAATAATGAGTTTCATCGCCAATATGAAAAGTTATTCATCGGAAGTGATTTCATCGTTAAGCCAATCCAGGTAATCCCGGCTTCCATCTAATACTGGCAACGCAATTATCTCGGGCACCTCGTAACTGTGAATAATTTTCACTTCTTCCGTTATCTTTCCGACCAACGATAATCTGGTTTTTGCGGTAATAATAAATTCATCCGCCTTTTCTATACTCCCTTTCCACCAATATGATGAAGTTGTTTTAGGGCTTAAATTTGCGCAAGCTATCAGGCGTTTGTTAAGCAGTGTTGATATAATTTCTTCTGATTCACTTTCTGAAGAAGCTGATATTATCAGTACTACATACTCTGTCATACTAATTTCACTTTAGTAACTGTACGTATTATTGGAAATCCTCATGCTACTTTGTACGCCAGGCAGGATTCGAACCTGCGACCTTTGGCTTCGGAGGCCAACACTCTATCCAACTGAGCTACTGGCGCATATTACACACACTTGATACTATAATACTGTGAAATCTTTTCAAAGAATATCAATAAATAATTGAATTTACTTAATTAAACGATCCACCTGCCGCTATAACGCAATTTTTCATTAACATGATAATTGTAAGAGGACCGACTCCACCCGGTACAGGAGTGATGGCAGAGGCTTTCTCCACGACCGAATCAAAATTTACGTCACCCACAAGCCTGTATCCGGATTTTTTGGTAGGATCTTCTACCCTATTCGCTCCTACGTCAATTATAACGACTCCCTCTTTGATCATGGATGCATCCAAGATATTGACGCTCCCTGCGGCAGCGATTATTATATCAGCGTTCAAGGTATGGGAAGACAAATCTTCCGTAGCCGTATGACATAGTGTAACAGTTGCGTTTCCGCCTTTACGTTTTTGGGTCAATAGATTAAGTAATGGTCTCCCGACAATTCTGCTTCTTCCGATTATTACTAAGTTCTTACCGGCAGGATCATTTCCGCTCCTCATCAATATTTCAATTATGCCCGCTGGTGTGGCAGGAATAAACCCTCCTTCTCCGAGAGTTACCTTTCCTACATTGACAGGGTGAAAACCATCCACATCCTTTTCAGGCAAAACTTTGGAAAGAGCTAATTTTTCGTCTATCTGGTCTGGCAGCGGAAGCTGAACGAGAATCCCATGGATTTCGTCGTCCGAGTTAAATTTCTCAATAAGAAGATGCAATTCTTTTTGCGAAATATCCGAACCCGGACGCGAGTCTTTTGTTTTAATACCCAATTCTTCACACATCTTTTGTTTCATACGAACGTAAGTATTTGACGCCGGATCATCTCCCACAAGAATAACGGCGAGTCCGGGAGTGATATTTCTATTTTTAAGTTCTGCTAATTCGTTCTCTATTTCGCTGCGAATTTCCTTAGCGATCTCATTTCCGTTTATTATCTTCACCAAATCAATCTCACTTGGCAATGGAAACGGAGCGCTGTTCTCTAATGAGCACCACTCTTATCTGACCTGGATAGGTCAATTCAGATTGAATTTTGTCGGATATTTCCGTTGAAAGCGCGTCCATAGAAGCATCATCTACCTGATCATTTTCGACAATCACCCTGATTTCCCTGCCTGCCTGAATGGCATATGATTTGGAAACACCTCTGAAAGATTCAACTAATTTCTCCAGATCAGTCATCCTTTTAATATACGCCTCAAGAGTATCTCCTCTTGCTCCTCTTCTTGCTCCGCTTATGGAATCAGCCGATTGGACGAGTGCGGAGATCGGATTTGTCATCTCTACCTCTTCATGATGCGATTCTATCGCATTTATAATGATATCATCATCGATGTATTTTCGCACTACGTTCGCTCCGGTAATTGCGTGTGGACCTGTGGTATCTTTATCAAGAACCTTCCCTATGTCGTGAAGTAAACCCGATATTTTTGCAATATCACCGTCAAGTGATAATTCAGCTGCCATTAAACCCGCAAGCATACCGACCTCCACGCTGTGCTTCAGTACGTTCTGTCCGTAACTCGTTCTATAATTCATGCGACCAAGCAGTATCATGATTTCATCATGGGGACGTGGTATATTTAACTCGAGGATTGAGTCTTCCGCAGCATTCTTCATAACCTCGTTAATTTCTTCTTTCGTCTTTTTAACGACTTCCTCGATTCTCGCTGGATGAATACGACCGTCAGCTACTAAAGTTTCAAGAGATAGCCGAGCTATCTCCCTTCTAACAGGATCAAAGCCGGATATAACAACCGCTTCCGGAGTATCATCGATAATGACCTCAATTCCGGTCATTGACTCAAACGAACGTATATTTCTCCCCTCTCTGCCAATGATCCTGCCCTTCATGGAATCACTCGGTAAATGAACCACTGACACACTATTCTCAGATGAATGATCGGCTGCGCAACGCTGTATGGCGGATACTATTATCTTTTTGGCTTCCAATACCGCGGTTCTAACACTTTCATCCTTAATTTCTTTCACTTTCCGTGCTGAATCTTGTCGGGCTTTTTCCATCAAATTTTTCATTAATATCTCCTTTGCTTCTTCTTGAGATATTTTGGATATATTAGCGAGTTTAATATTTTGATCTTCGATGAGCTCGGTAAATTTCTGGTCTTTTTTCTTCAGAAGTCTTGATATTTCATCTAAATCCTCTTCGGATGAAATAAGGTTTGATTCCTTCTTATCAAGTAGATCCGATTTACGTTCGATTCCTAATTCTCTTTGGTTTAGACTGTTCTCCCTATCTTGTAATGCTTTAGATTTCTCACTTAACTGGCTTTCAACCTCTGATTTCATTCTAAACGAAGCATCTTTCGCCTCGACCAATATCTCCTTTTCAATCGATTTGGCTTCTTTATTGGCTCGTTCAATTATACTTTCGGCACTCCGTTCTGCGCCAATAATTTTGTTCTTTTGGAATTTTGCCGATACTATCCAACCGATTAGGGTGCCGGTCGCTCCGACAAACAGCAGAAATATTACTTCGCTGAATGTCATTGAATAAAACCGGAAATACTTGATATGAATGAAATAAAAAAAGCGAGATCTGTATTAGGAATATTCATGTCAATTTCATATTCCCTCGCCAAAAGAAAAATGGTTTTTATTGGATAAAATATTGAAGGTTTTAGTTGATACCGATTATTTCAGTCGGTGCTTGCAGAGCCCTCTAAAGTTTCTTCTAATTGTTCAACGAGCGCTTTAGCTTTTTCTTCGAGATCGTCTGTTTCGACGGACTTATTACTCTTTTGACTGAAAAGCTCGTCGGTAATATTCATAGCAGCTAAAATGGCTACCCTTAACGATGATTCAAAAGGAACGTTCGCGTCAACCTCCTTCATCTTACCGTCTACATATTCTGCTACACTTTCTATATATGCTTTATCTGCATCGCCTTTAACAGTATATTCTTTTCCGTAAATATCAACTTTGACTAAATTATCCGATTTTTCCATTGACTAAGGTAAATCCTCTGTGTTATTAGAGCACATTAGTTAACACTTCGCAGAGTAATTATATTTTATCAAGTACTTGCAACATTTCATCAACTTTTTGTAATAATTCCGACTTATTTTTTGAATCAAAATCTATAGTTACGGAATTTTCGGATGTTGATGTTTCATTTATTCTTGAACGTAACTCTACATTCTCTCGTTTTAACTTATTAATTTCATCGATTGCCTGTTTAATTTTCGATTCAAGAATATTAAAATTGTGTGCTTCCATATATATTACTCCGAATTATACCCTCAAATTAGCATTTAAAGAATCAGACGCAACATTAATTATGCCTTCACATATTTTATCGATCTCCGACTCTTCTAAGGTTCTTTCGTTGGACGAAAATATCAGATGATATGTAATGCTCTTCTCATTTTCATTTAAAGGAGATCCTTTATAAACTGAGCTAATTTTATAACTTTTCAATAAATCAGTTTTCGTTCCCTCAAATATGGCAGTCAATTTCTCCGATTGCATCGAATCCTCAACAATGAACGACAGATCCCGCATTATAGAAGGATATTTGCTCGGTTCTATAAAGGCAATATCCTTTTTCATCTCTTTAAATAATAAATCAACCTCAAGTTCAAAGTAAAATACTCCAACTTCTAAATCAAATCCGTTTAAAACCGGCTGAGATATTTCACCCATAAACCCCAACTTACTGCCATTATTAATGATGTCATACCTCTTATGATATGAGCTGTTAGAGGATTCAGCGAAAGTAACAGTTGAAAACCCAATAGCTTTCAGATATGCTTCAACTACTCCTTTAAGGAAAAAATAATCAGCTGAACTGTTTTCGCCGATCCAGTTTCCGGCACTTATCTCCCCTGCAATTATTACTGCTATCTTATGCGTTTCTTTGACTCCGGTTTCTGATTTTTTATCAGGAGCAATGATAATTCCATCTTCAAACAGCTTGACCGACTTTCTTTGTCGATTAAAATTATAACTCACTACCTCGAGCATTCTCGGCATTAAAGACGACCGCAGGCACTCCATATCCATACTGATGGGATTGGTCACCCTGATCGGTTCGTCAATGTCACCGGATAACTTCCACAATTCATAGGGCATTAAGCTATTTGTATAAATTTCATTAAACCCGAAACCAACAAGCATGTTCTTCAGTTTGATATTTTGTGATTCATTGTTATCCGGACTTGCCGAGAGCGGAATCAATGCATGTTCTGACGGAGGTATATTGTCATAACCGATAATCCTCGCCACCTCTTCAATAACGTCTATTTCCCTTTCTACATCTGGTCGAAAGGAAGGAACAAGAAGTTCAATATTATCGTCATTTTCCGAAATTATTTCAAACTCGAGCTTACCCAGTATATCTTTAATAGTAGATTCAGATACCTCCATGCCTATAACAGAGTTGACTCTATTATATCTCAATTTAATTTTAACTTTATCTTTCAAAGACGGAAAAATATCAATTATCCCTTTCGACAGTTCTCCTCCAGCAGACTCAAGTATGATAGAACAAACCCTGTCAAGAACGAATTCAATATCGTTGGGGTCGCAGCCGCGTTCAAACCGTTTAGATGCTTCAGTGTATAATCCAAGTTTTTTTGAGCTTTTTCGTATTTTACCGGGATCAAAATATGCACATTCGATTAGAATATTTGTGGTATCATCGCTAACTTCTGAATTTTGCAGACCCATTATTCCGCCTATACCAACAGGTTTATCCTCATCGCACACAAGAACAGTATCTTCGGGTAGTTTATGCTTGATGCCGTCTAACGTAACCACTTGTTCATCTTTGCTTGATGAACGAATTATGATTTTATTCCCGCTTAATTTATCCATGTCAAATGTATGGATCGGATGACCGAGTTCCATCAATACATAGTTGGAGGCATCTACAATGTTATTTATGGATCGTATTCCAACGGCTTCTAAACTTTTACTCAACCACTCCGGTGATTTGTCTATCTTCACATTTTTAATTATTCGAACTGCGAATCTGGGACATCCGACTTGATCTTCAATCTCTACAGTATATTCTGATGAAGCCTCTACTTTCGATTCATCCAATTTAAACGATGGTTTCTGCAGATCAAGATTTAGAATTGCGGAAAGGTCTCTTGCCACACCGATATGACTTAATGCGTCAGGTCGGTTGGGCGTCAAGTCGAGTTCGATCAACGTATCACTGGTATCATACAAGTCAGAAAAAGGAGTCCCGATTTTCCATTCATCCGGCAGCACCATAATGCCTTCATGGGAATCGGAAATCTGAAGTTCCTTTTCAGAACATATCATCCCTCTCGATTCTTCTCCCCTGATCTTTGCTTTTTTTATTTTAAAATCTCCTGGTAATATAGTGCCCACCGTTGCTACCGGAACCTTCATGCCTGTTTTGACATTTGGAGCGCCGCAAACAATTGATAATTCTTCTCCTGTACCAATGTCAACCTTACATAATGAAAGTTTATCAGCATTGGGATGTTTTACGCACTCTTTTACTTCACCAATCAGAACGCCGTCAAATGAATTGCCTGTTTTCATAGAACTGACTTCCAAGCCGGCCATGGTGAGTAAGTCAGAAATCTCTTCAGGAGATTTGCTGATATTGATATATTTTGATAACCAATTAAGAGAAATTTTCATGATCTAATATTAAAACTGTTCTAAGAAGCGAAGGTCGCCGTCATAAAAATATCTTATGTCTTTTATACCGTATCGCATCATTGTGGTTCTCTCTATCCCTAACCCCCACGCGAAACCGCTATATACTTCCGGGTCGTAGCCGACATTTCTAAGTACGTTCGGATCGACCATCCCGGCTCCAAGAAGCTCGAGCCAGCCTGTGCGTTTACAGACTCTGCAACCCTTTCCTTCGCAGATAATACAGGAGACATCCATCTCAGCGCTTGGTTCGGTAAAGGGGAAATAACTTGCCCTGAAGCGGGTTTTTACATTACTGCCCAATAGTTGTTTTGCAAAGGATATCAGTGTTCCTTTCAGATCCGCAAGACTGATGCCTTTATCAATATATAATCCCTCTAGCTGATTGAATACGCAGTAACTTCGGGCGCTTATCGCCTCGTTTCTGTAAACCCTGCCCGGAACTATGACCCTTACCGGAGGAGTTGTTGAAAGCATAGTGCGAATCTGAACAGGGGAAGTATGTGTCCGAAGCATCGTATCATCGGTTATATACAAGGTATCCTGCATATCACGAGCCGGATGGTTTTCCGGAAAATTCAAGGCGGAAAAATTATAATACTCCGTTTCAACTTCCGGTCCTCTCGCTACTTCAAAACCCATTCGGGTAAATATATCCAATATCTCTTCCCATACTTGAGTCAAAGGATGCTTTTTCCCAAGAGGGATTTCCACACCCGGTAGAGTATTATCAAAATCAGGAGATGAGTCTGATTGTTTTTCGCTGTTTGCCTTCTTTAAAGCTGACTCATAATTGGTATTGAAATACTTTTTCAGCTCATTTACAGACTTGCCGAAAACAGGTTTTTCTTTATCGGGCAGGTCTTTCATAGACTCCATCAAAGAGGCTATGATCCCTTTACGACCTAAGTATTTTATACGTAGTTCTTCTATCGAAGGTAAATTTATGGAATTTTCTAAATCGCTGTCAAATTCCTTACGAAGATTATCGTTATCCGGAAGAGTCATACAGGCATATTATTATGATGCCTTTTTGACCTTCTCTGAAATTAGACTGAATGCTTCAGAGTCATTAACGGCAATATCGGATAATACTTTCCTGTCTAAAATTATTCCAGCTGCATTCATTCCTGCGATAAAATTAGAATAGCTTAAACCATTAAGACGCGCAGCAGCATTAATTCTCACAATCCAAAGACGCCTGAAATCGCCTTTTCTCTTTTTTCTGTCCCTATAACTGTACATCAGCGCTTTGTCAACGGACTCTTTTGCAGTTTTGTAAAGTTTACTTCTACCTCCACGATATCCTTTGGCAGCTTTAAGAATTTTTTTGTGCCGACTCTTTCTCGCAACGGCATTGGTAGTTCTTGGCATCTATCTAAATCTCCTAAAATCTATTTTGATATTAACAATCTAATTTTTTTTTCTTCCGGTTTACTTACATGCGTGCTTTTCCGGAGGTTCCTTTTTCTCTTTGTAGACTTCTTATTTAGAATGTGGCTTGTATAAGCTTTTTTCCGTTTTACCTTACCGGACTTTGTTGTCTTAAAACGTTTTGAAGCTCCACGGTGACTTTTCATTTTTGGCATTTTTATTTTTCCTGATTAATTTTTTATTTTGGCATAAAGAATGCCGTTATAAAACGACCTTCTCGAGAAGGTTGAGAGGCAATAATTGAGATATCTTCAAGTTCAGCCTTAATTTTATCCATCAACATATCACCATATTCCAAATGAGTCATCTCGCGACCACGGAACATGACGGTAATTTTTAATTTATTCTTTGCTTCCAAAAACTTTTTTGCCTTCTTGATTTTTGTCTGGAAATCATGTTCTTCTATCATCGGTCGGAACCTGACTTCCTTAACGTGTATAACGTGCTGTTTCTTTTTTGCTTCCTTATCTTTCCTTCGTTTTTCGTACTTAAACTTTCCATAGTCCATTAGCTTACAAACTGAGGGATCAGCATCAGGAGCAATTTCTACTAAATCAAAACCTCTATCATTTGCGATTTCAAGAGCTTCAGTCGAGGTCATCACGCCAAGCGCTTCACCATCTTCGGCTATGAGTCGAATTTGAGAAGAATTAATTTCTTCATTAATCCTTGCGTCGTTACTCGGTTTATTTCTTCTCAATTTAGATTATTCAATCTTCGTTCTGTAATCTCTTCTTTTATCTCTTTAATAAACTCCTCCAATGGTTTCTGGCCCTGATCGCCTGTCAGATGCTTGCGAACGGAAACGGACGAATTTTCAGCTTCTTTCTCGCCAACAACCAACATATATGGTATCTTCATAGTTTCGCTATCGCGAATTTTTGCTCCCATTTTTTCCGATCTACTGTCAAGATTAACTCTTACACCTGTCTTTATCAAGCTTTCGTATACTTTTGTTGCATATTTAATATGTTTTTCTGATATGGGGATAACAACCACTTGTACCGGGGCTAACCAGGTAGGGAAATTCCCCGTAAAATGCTCGATTAAAACACCTATAAACCGCTCAAATGAACCGAAAATTGCCCGGTGAATCATTACAGGTCTTTGTTTTTTATCATTTTCATCTATATAATTTAACTCAAATCGCTCGGGAAGAACAAAATCAAGTTGAATAGTAGCTAACTGCCATGATCGGCCTAATGCGTCTTTGACTTGTATATCTATTTTCGGCCCGTAAAAGGCTCCATCCTTTTCATTCAACTTATAATCTATATTCTGAGTGTCGAGAGCGGCTTTAAGCGCTACTTCAGCTTTATCCCATAACTCAGGGTCACCGAGGGCTTTATCCGGTTTAGTGGCGAAATAATACTTCGGTTCAAACCCGAAGATAGAGTAAAAATCACTGATAAGTTTCATGCAGCCATTCACTTCTTCAGTTATTTGGCTGGGAAGTAAAAAAAGATGAGCATCATCCATAGTGAACTGTCTAACTCTAAATAGACCGCCCAATGCGCCCGAAACTTCATTTCTGTGTAATCTTCCAATTTCTGCGATCCGAATCGGCAGGTCTCTGTAAGACCTGGTTTTTGCAGCGTATATGTAGGTAGATTCAGGGCAATTCATAGGCTTTAAAGCATAAACTTCCTCTCCATCATCAACTACAAACATGTTGTCCCTGTAATAATCCCAATGACCTGATTTTTCCCAAAGAGATTTCTTGACAAGCATCGGAGTCGATGCTTCTACATATCCGGCTTCATCCAACTTTTCTCTTAGATATTTTTCAAGCTCCCTGATCAGTATCATACCATTAGGAAGCCAAAATGGTGAACCGGGTGCGATATCATGGAATGCGAACAATTCTAACTCTTTCCCTATTTTGCGGTGATCTCGCAGCTTTGCTTCCTTTAATCTGTTCAGATGTTGCTCAAGTTCTTTTTCATTGGAGTAGGAAGTGCCGTAGATTCTTTGAAGCTGTTGTCTTTTTTCATCCCCTCTCCAATATGAACCGGCTATTTTAAGCAGTTTGAAAGATTTTATTTTTGAGGTTGTCGGAATATGAGGACCCCTGCACAGATCTGTCCAATCATTTTGAGTATATATCGAAACCGTTTCATCCTCTATCTCCGAAAGAATTTCGAGCTTGTATTCTTCTCCCTTCTCTTTGAACATTTTAATGGCATCATCTTTTTGAATCGTCTCTCGGGTAAATTCATGATCACCGCTGATTATTTCTGCCATTCGTGTTTCTATCTTTAGGAGGTCATCCGTTGTAAACGGTTTTTCTGTGTCGAAATCATAGTAAAAGCCGTCGGCTATGGGTGGACCGAGAGTCACTTTTGTACCCGGAAATAACTCTTGGACGGCTTGAGCCATTATATGGCTCGTGCTGTGCCAGATAATTGTTTTCGATTCGTCACTCTTATCGGTTAATATTTCTATCTCGGCGTCTTCAAGAATAGGACGAGAAAGATCATAAAGATTGCCGTTGACTTTAATGGAGAGCGCTGCCTTCGCTAAACCGGCGCCTATCACAGATGCTACTTCATTTCCGGTTACACCCTTGGGGTGTTTTATTGTAGTTCCATCCGGCAGTGTTATTTTAATCTCTTCTTTCATTCGTGTAGGCGGTACTGGACTCGAACCAGTGACTTCTTGCGTGTCGAGCAAGCACTCTAACCAACTGAGCTAACCGCCCCTTTAAGCTATTTACTTTTAGAGTAGTTTATTCTGAAACTACCGTTAAAACGTTATGTTCCATAGCTTTTAAAAGTAATTCATTATGAAATGCGTGTCAAGAGATAAAAGATTTATTCCTGTTTTTAATGGAATATCAGCGAATTTAAAGATTATTCGATATATCCAAGAGTTTGATTATAGAACATATTATTTTCCAACAATTCAACAGATCTCAAAATCACCTTATCGGTAAGGAATATAGATTCATATCTCCCTTTAGTTCTTCCGATTCTTTCAGAAATTTCCCGTGAGAGGACTGATTTTATCATTCCGACGTCCGTTTCAGTGAATTCATCTTTGATTTTATAAAACTTACTTTCAACCTCCCTGATATCATCTACGATACTTTCAGGATATTGATTTGCTTCGAGCGCCTTTATCAAAGATGTGTAAGCCTTTCTCACATCACTATCGTATTTGAAATCCGAATCTACAATAAATTCAATGAATTCATTCACGTCAGAATCCTCAAGAGTTACAGGGGCGGTTGCTTCAGGATGTTTTAGAGTCCAAATGCCTGCATATTTATAGAACATATTCTTACGCCAGAGGTCGGAGATAAGTTTTGAAGATTTTGGATTTTCTATTATGACGTCAGGAGTGATGCCGCCTCCGCCGAAAACAGCTCTGCCGTTTAAAGTGGCGAATAGCGAATCACTCTCGTCGCGAATAATCGAAGAGCCTTCGTGGAAATAATCCTCTTTTTGTATCAGTCTGCCGCTTGGTATATAATATTTTCCGGTTGTTACCTTTACTTTCTTCTTATAAGGCAGCGAAATCACCGATTGAACCAGACCCTTGCCAAATGTCTTATTACCTACTATTATACCCCTGTCGAGGTCCTGCACCACACCCGCGAAAATCTCACTGGCGCTTGCGGAGCCGGCATTTACAATTACGACAAGCTCGACATTTCTGTCAATAATCGGATTTGTTTTCGAGTAGTGTTGTTTATTCATCTGGCGAATTCTCCCTTTTGTAGATACAAGTAGCTCGCCTTTATCTATGAACATATCGCTAATTTTTAACGCCGCATCCAATAATCCACCGGGATTATCCCTAAGATCGATTATTACGCCTTCAAGACCATCATTTATCAATTTATTTAGAGACTCTTTAAATTTGGATACTGAACTCTTGGAAAAACCTGTGAGTCTTATATATCCGATGTTCTCTTTAACGAATCCGGAATAAAGCACCTCATTCAAGATTATTTTTTCTCTTACTAATATGAAATCAATTGTTCCGGTAAATCCATGACGAGATATTTTCAACTCTACTTCTTCACCTTCGGGTCCTCTGATCAGATCGGCAGCGGCATCAAGTTTTAATCCGGATGTGCTTAAACCGTCTATTTTTATTATTTTATCACCGGCTATTATTCCGCTTCGTCCTGCTGGAGTTCCCTCCATTGGGGAGATAACTGTAAGAGAATCTCCTCTCATCCCTAACCTGATTCCAACACCGCCATAACTGCCGGTAGTCAGCATATCGATCCCACTGCTATTTTCGGGTGAGTAGTATGCTGTATATGGATCCAAAGTCTTGAGCATTCCCCTTATCGCAGCCTCTATGAATGATTCAGGGTCGATTTCGTCTACATAAGTAGAACTTACCTGCTTATATACTTGACTGAATAATTTTAGTCCTTGACTGATCTTTAAGTAGTTATCAGGTGCGGAAAGCAAGCTGCTTCCTGTGTAGAGTAACAGAATAAACACGAATATCGCGCTGTAAGAGAGTAATGTTTTAGATACTTTCACTATTCCCTTCAGGAGCTGATTCAATCCCCTCTTTATCCAAGAGAGTATGAATTTTATTCCATGCGATGTTAGTCAGCTGCTCGACATCTTTTCTCCCGTCGAGAATAACAACTCGATTTGGATTATTTTCAGCAATATCCCTAAATCCATGGATAACTTTCATTTTGAATTCCACACTTTCCAATTCAATCCTATCTTGTTTCCCTATGGTACTTGACCGCTTTTCTGCAAGTTCGACATCTACATCAACTAAAAAAGTCAGATCAGGCTCTATTCTGTTAGCAGCTTCATTGGTTAAGGCATTGATGAAGTCCATATTTATCCCCCTGCCATAGCCTTGATATGCCGTAGTAGAATCGTAATACCGATCGCAAATTACTATATCGTTCTCGTGCAGTCCCGGAATCACCATCTCTTCGGTTAGTTGCGCTCTTGCGGCGGAGTATAGCAATACCTCAGTTATCGGCACCATTTCTGTATGCTTCGTATTCAGTAATATTTGACGAATCTGCTCAGATATTCTCGTACCTCCCGGTTCTCTGAATAAAACTGCATTAAATCCATTCTCTTGTACTCTGCGGAGAAGGGAGTTCGCTTGAGTAGATTTTCCTGAACCGTCTATTCCTTCAAATGTGACGAAAATACCTTTTGTTTCTTTCTCAGTCATTTTCGTAATATTCGATTCCAAGATGAGTTATCTGTTCTTCTTCCATCATATATCTAAGTGTATTTTTCAATTTCGCCTGTTGAATGAAAAGATCGTGTTCCGGATATAAACCGGGTGCGGTGATAGGGCTTTTATAATAGAACGACAGCCATTCCTGGATTCCTGACATACCTGCTCTTTTTGCAAGGTCCATAAAAAGGGCAAGATCAAGTACTATAGGTGCCGCAAGTATACTGTCCCTGCAAAGGAAATCTATCTTTATCTGCATAGGGTAACCCATCCACCGAAAACTATGCCATTAAGACCTGCTAACGAAACAAAATCATTTATCTTTGGCGATTTATCTTCGGTTCGTTTACCAAGCCTTATCGTACCAAGTTGTGTCAACGAACCAACCGGTGTATGCAATCCTTTACGAACCGACTCAACACCGGCTATGAAGGTGGTAGTGACAGCTCCCATTCCGGGGAGAAGTATTCCTAATTTCCCTTCTGCTTTGGGTATATTTTTACCTTTCAACATCTATTAATTCTCCTGATTCTCCTATTTAAAAAACATTAATAATTTATTATTTATCCACTTTGACCGTCTCATTTTTCGCCATTTCTTTGGCTAGCTTATAAACGTGGATAATTCGTTGTATTGCAGTAAAATTAGATAATATTGCAATCACCCAGATCGCAAGCATCAAGAACAGTTCTTTTATCAGTGGCAATTCTCCAATGATAGCTCCAACAGAGATATATGCGATTCGCTCCGGTCGCTGCATCAGTCCAACTTTACATTCAAATCCTAATCCTTCAGCTCGCGCCCGAACATAGCTCACCATTACCGACCCACCTACTGCTGCGAAAATCGCAACAGAAGTCCAATACGAGTCATGTCTAACAAAATGAACAGCGATGCCGAAAAACATGATAATTTCAGAATAACGATCCATGACTGAATCATAAAAAGCGCCATAATTGGATTTTTTATCGCTGTCTCTTGCTATTTTGCCGTCCATCGTATCGCAAACCGCACCGAGAACGATGAATATTCCCCCAAGTCGTAAGTATGATAATGCGAAAAATATTGCGCCGACGATCGTAAATATTGTTCCTAATGTCGTGAGGGTATTCGGATTAATATTCAGTGATCTGAAGAAATCAGTTAATGGCAGAATTATGCGCAGATATCCCTTTACTAAAAACGGCGGTATAGGATTGAATCCCTCCTTATAGATTTTATCATTATATTCTTCCGGTATTTCGATTTTATTTTTCATTTCGTTCCACTATTATAACAAATTCACCTTTAGGCTTTCGTTCAGCGAAGATCGCTATCAAATCGGACAAATTGCCTCTCAGAAATTCTTCATTTAATTTTGTCATCTCCCGGCCTATCGCCGCTTTCCTGTCACCAAGAAAGTTCCTAAGATCCCGCAATGTTTTTAGTATCCTATGCGGTCCTTCAAAAATTACTATCGTGACGTCATATTCTGCAAGTTGTTTAAGTCTTTTGGTTCTACCTTTTTTCCTTGGTAAGTAACCTTCAAAACTGAATCTGTTTATCGATAGTCCTGATACAATCGCGGCAGAGATCAGCGCGGAAGGTCCCGGTATAGGAGAAATTTGCAGCTCATTTTTGATAGCCTCTCTGATTAAATAAAAACCGGGATCGGAGATAGACGGTGTTCCGG
The DNA here is from genome assembly GCA_004402895.1 of Fidelibacterota bacterium MT.SAG.3. Classification (GTDB taxonomy): domain Bacteria; phylum Fidelibacterota; class SORT01; order SORT01; family SORT01; genus SORT01. Next base: position 20,706 of record SORT01000020.1, read on the forward strand.
CATCGGAGACAAGTCCGATTGATTTTCCATTTTTGAGCATATCAATCAAAAACGGAGTTTTATGTTCCTTATTATGATCGTGATAGGGAGTCATCTTGGTGTGTATATCATAATGATTCAATAATTTACCGGTTCTTCGTGTATCCTCGCAAGCCACTACATCTACTGTTTTTAAGGTTTCTACCGCTCTGAAAGAAATATCTTCAAGATTACCGATAGGCGTTGCCACTATATATAATATTCCTTTCTCCAACTGACATCTAATTTAAGATATATGACTTTTGATAGACAGTTCAATTATCTCAATTCCCCTGTCAATATTATCTGTAGAGATATTTAGAGACGGTCTGAATCTAATAGATTTTTCACCGCAACCGAGAATCATAGCGCCGTTATCCATTATTTTATCGATTAATTTATTTCTGTCATCTGAATTTGGCAGATCAAATGCGCATAACAATCCTCTACCCCGTGCGTTTGAAACAAACCCGCTGAATTCATCCTGCAACGCTTCGATACGATAAAGAAGGTGTTTACCTGTGACTTCTGCTTTCTCCAATAATCCTTCATCACGAATTATTTCCAAGTAGATAGTAGTTCTCGCCATGTCTACGAGATTACCGCCGAATGTAGAATTTATTCTGCCGGAAGATTTGAACACATTTTCTTCTATATCATCAATACGTGTGCTTGATAAAAAGCCGCATACCTGCATCTTCTTTCCGAACGAAATCATATCCGGTTTTACGTCGAGATGTTCATACGCCCAAAATTTACCCGTAAGACCGACTCCTGTTTGAACTTCGTCAAAAATCAGCATCAATTCGGATTCATCAGCTATGGTTCTTAATTCTGCGAGAAATTCACCTCTGAAATGGTTGTCGCCTCCTTCAGACTGAATCGATTCTATAATAATAGCAGCTATATCATCGGGATAATCACTAATGGCTTTTTTAATCTGATCTACCGATTTTTTCTCTTCTTCTATCAGAGAATCAAGATTTTCTTCAAGGGGAAACCGTATTGCCGGAGAATCGATTCGGGGCCAATCAAACTTAGGAAAGTATTTTATCTTCTGTTCTTCAGTGTTTGTGAGCGATAAAGTATATCCAGATCTTCCATGAAATGCATTGCGGAAATGAATGATCTTGCTGCCTAATTCAGCTTTTCCTTTAGCAAGATTTTTCCTGACTTTCCAATCAAATGCTGCTTTTAACGCATTTTCAACCCCCAATGCTCCACCTTCGATAAAAAAAGCATAGGGAAGCTCTTTCGGTATTCCTATCTCGCTGAAAGTTTGAACGAACTCAGCGTATGTATCTGTATAAATATCCGAATTTGTCGGTTTATGTTTAGCTATCTTGCCAAGTTTTTGTGATGATGCTCGAATTCTACTATGATTGAAACCGACCGGTGAAGATGCAAAAAATGAAAACAGGTCTAAATATTTTCTCCCGTTTCGTTTATCTACGAACCATGAACCCTCACTCTGTTCCTCATCAAATATGGGATCGAAACCATCTGTAAGGGTGTGTTTAGAAAGGACTTCTTTTACTTTATTTGCGTTAATCTGCATATACTCTCACTATGTTTTTACTGATTACTGTTCTGTGTCTATCTGAGCTCTTTGAAGTTTCCCCGAGAAATCAATATATACTGTTTTCTCTTCCGTAAAGAAATCAAATGCGCTCGACCCACCCTCTCTGTGACCGTTACCCGTATCTTTGCAGCCTCCGAAAGGCATATGACATTCCGCTCCGATTGTAGGACCGTTAACATAAGTTATACCCGCTTCTATATCCTGAACCGCTTTGAATGCATGATTTACATTTTTGGTAAATATACTGGAGGATAGACCGTAGTCAACATTATTACATATATCAATTGCTTCATCATATGTTTTAAACTTGAGCACGCTCAATACCGGTCCGAAGATCTCTTCCTTCGCAATTCTCATTTCTGGGTCAACGCCCTCAAAGAGAGTAGGTTTATAGAACCAGCCTTTGTCGAGTTCACCGCCTGTGGCATTTTCACCACCGATAGACAATTTTGCGCCTTCAGCTTTTCCAATTTCAATGTAATCGTGAACGCTTTTACGCTGCTCTTCGTTCACTATCGGTCCGACATCTACAGATTCGTCCAAGCCGTTACCGAGTTTAAGAGCATCAACTCTTTCAATAAGTTGACCCATCATCTTGTCATAGATACCCTCTTGAACGATCAGTCTGCTCGTAGCCGTACACCGCTGCCCTGTGGTGCCGAATGCTCCCCAAAGGACTCCCTCGACTGCAAGATTTACGTCTGCGTCGTCCATCACTATCTGGGCATTTTTGCCGCCTAATTCCAAAGAAACTCTTTTCAAATCCCTTCCTCCGGAAGAGGCTATAAGCTTTCCAACTGCCGAAGAGCCGGTAAAGGAAATGATATTTATGTCGGGATGCTCTACGATCGGATTTCCAACAGTTGAGCCTCCGCCATGAACGATATTGATGACGCCCGGAGGAATGCCCGCTTCAAGTAATACCTCGACAAACACGGTAGCTGTAGCAGGTGTATCCGATGCCGGTTTAAATACGACCGTATTGCCGGAGGTTAGCGCCGGAAATATCTTCCAGGTCGGAATTGCCAGAGGAAAATTCCATGGAGATATAATTCCCGCCGTTCCAATTGATCGCCGAATGACCATGTTGATTTTTTCTCGAAGTTCCGATGGAGCGGTATGACCGAACATCCTTCTGCCTTCCGAGGCGGAATAATATGCCGTATCGATACCTTCCTGTGTATCGCCTCTTGTCTCTGTGAGCACTTTTCCCATTTCACGGGTCATTAGTTCGGCTATCTCTTCTTTTCTTGCTACAAGAATATCACCGGCTTTTTGAATCATATTACCCCTGATAGGCGCTGGAACCATACTCCATTCTTTGTAAGACTCATTAGCGGCGGCAACAGCTTTATTTACGTCGTCTGAATTTGAATCCGGGAATGTTCCGACCAGCTCATCCCAATCAGCGGGATTTCGATTTTCAAATCTTTTACCGCTTTGAGCGTCACACCACTCACCGGCAATATAATTTTTATACTCTTTACTCATTTCTTAATCCTATCTAATTACAATTAATTTCTGCAACAGCAAGGTAATTTATCAAAATAATATATAAACTAACAAGGATTATTTATCTATGGTGTTTCAATCTTAAAATGGTTTAGCTAATATAAAATATATATAAAAAGGTCAGCATAAAAAATATATAAATAAGCCAGCGGCGCGGCAAAAATAAGCGCGTCAAACCGGTCGAGAAATCCCCCATGCCCGGGGAGTAAAAAACCCGAATCCTTCACTCCTGCATCTCTCTTTATCAATGATTCAAAGAGATCTCCGAGCTGTCCCCCCACTCCTGTGAATAGTGATAACATTATCACATCCACTGTTGTAAATGAGTCGCCTAAGAATCCATAATATTTTAATGAAGCGATAGCTGTTAGTGACGCAATAAATCCTGCGGCTGATCCTTCCCATGTTTTGTTCGGACTGACCCGCGGAAGAAGCTTATGCTTACCTATGTTTTTACCGATGTAATAGGCGGCAGTATCACATAACCACACACCTGCAAGTATAGCAATAATAAGGTTTAATCCTGGGATATCTCTCACATTATTTAATTGCCGAAGAGGATACAGCGTTCCGATCAACAGAGTGGGATAGATAATCCCTGCCACACTTAACGACATATTTAGCATAGGCGTCTCTCTTCCGGAAAACAGCTCTAAGATAAAAAACATTAAGGAAATTGATAAAATAGCCGGTAGGAAATACTCTTCCTTGTTCAGATAATAAAGACAGAGCAAAGCGAATCCCGCCAATAGACCTAAATATTTGTATATTTTTACGTTTTTCTGTTCCGCAATATTATAGAATTCTAATTGGCATAGCAGGGATATAATTGTTACAACTATAAAAAAATATACCCCCCCAAGATAAATCGACCCTAATATCACAGGTCCTCCAATTAGGGATACCAAGATCCTTTTTATATTTTCTGACATTATTTTATCCTTATTAATCTGTATCTATGGATTACCCGTACCTATTTTACCTTTTCCCATCACGAGTACCTCAAGTTTGATGTTCGCGGTTCCTTCCTCCACAAATCCGAGTTTTAACGCGGCTGCGTATGAGCAGTCCAAAATTCTGTTATTGACGTAAGGTCCCCTGTCATTGATGCGAATGTTTAAAGTTTTATTATTATCCAAATTTGTTACTTTTATCAAGGTGCCTATAGCTAGATAACGATGGGCGGCTGAAACTTTGTACATATCAAATATTTCACCATTGGCTGTCAGTTTTCCATGAAATTTCGGACCGTAATAAGAAGAAACACCGTATTGTACTTTCTCAAATCCTGTCGATTTTTTACTCTGTTTTATAATTTTCCTTCGACTATGTACTGCCTTGCCGGAACGAAAATGAGGATTAGGAGTGCAAGCATCTGAAAGCAATAATATCAGGGCAACAGAGAGTATTTTTATCAGTCCCACTCTTTTAATCTGCCTTTAAAATCAGATATATTTCTGATTCCCTTGGATTCCGCTATTTCGACCAAATCCTCCAATATTTCTGTGAGTGCAATCGGATTCAGAAAGTTCACCGTGCCTAATTGCACAGCTGTTGCTCCCGCAAGCATAAATTGAATCACATCTTCAGCGCTGCTTATTCCGCCTATTCCGACGATAGGTATTTTTACGGAATGGAAAACCTTATGAACCATCGCCAATGCTACCGGTTTTATCGCAGGTCCGCTATACCCGCCATATACGTTTTTAAGAGTCGGTCTTTCACTGTCAATTTCTATACCCATTCCTATTAGGGTGTTTATCAACGAAAGAGAATCAGCTCCCTCGCCTTCAACAGCCACTGCAATTTTAGAGATATCTGTTATGTTTGGTGACAGTTTTACCATTAAGAATCGGTCGGTCTCGGCTCGCAGCGCTTTAGTAAGCTTGGCGGCTGACTTTGAAGAACTGCCGAACTCTAAACCACCTTCAACATTGGGGCAGGATATGTTTATCTCGTAACCGTCTATTCCTTCTATATCTTCTAATAATTGAATTACTTCGATATAATCTTCAATCGAAAACCCGGCGATATTTACAATTACATTTGTTTCTAAACTTTGTAGGAAGGGAATTTTATCCTGTATGAATGCATGAACACCGACATTAGCCAGCCCAATTGAATTAAGCATTCCCATTTTCAACTCAGCGATACGAGGGGGTTCATTTCCATCTCTCGCAAGAGGTGTTATTGATTTTGTGCATATTCCACCAAAATCGTCCGTTTTTAGGATATTATTCAATTCTCTACCGTAACCGTATGTACCGGACGCTGCAAGCAGAGGATTTTTCAATATTAGAGAGCCAAGTTTAATTGAGAAATCTACATCCCACCTCTCTTTGCTTATATCATTCATAGATTAATATCTCTTGAATCAAACACAGTACCTTCCACACAAGCTAATGAATATTTTCTACCGGTTTCAGTCAACCGTTTCAATGAATTCTCTATTATACATCCAAAACAAATACCGGTCCCGCAACCAAATACTTTTTCTATTGATACTGAACAGCGTATCTCGTTTTCATCCGAAATCTCAATAACCTTTGAAAGCATGGGTTCAGGTCCGCAAGCATAAATATGATCTACCTTTTCGTGAAAGAGAGTTTCTATGAGCAGATCTGTTACATACCCTTTTGAACCCAAGCTCCCATCATCCGAAGAAAAGTTGACATTGGTAATGTTTCGCGGCATAAAATTGTAGGAAGTGTTTTTAAATCCCACGAGAAACTGTGGTTCGATCCCTTTATTTTTCATCTTGTAATAAAGAAACATAAGGGGCGGTATTCCGACTCCGCCTCCTATCAATAAAGATTTTGAGCCGGTAAAATTCAAATCGTATCCTAAACCAAGTGGTCCGATAACATCAACACTGTCTCCCACATGCAGCGTAGAAAGTTGCCAAGTGCCGGTGCCTACTACCTCAAAAATAATCTCTATACCGTCATCTGTGGCACTCGCTATACTGAAAGGTCTTCTAAAAAAAGGAGAATCTTCTCCGCGAACGTTTATATTTACAAATTGACCGGGTAAAGATTCTAATAATTCTGATGTTGGTTCAAAGGTGAGAGAGTAAATATTGAGCGCAATTTTTTCATTTGAGAGAACTCTCAATTCATATTTACCGGTTATTTTTTTAATATCTTCTTTCCCTTTTTACCTTTTCCTTTTTTGACTTCAGTATTTTCCTTTACTGCTGTAAGCAAGGTAATTTCCTTTACCTTCTCTTTAGCTTTTTTTGCATAAATTGTATTGGGGTATAATTGTATGACTCTGTTGTATTCGCTTATCGAAGAAGCTGGTGACTGATTTGCCTGATCTACAATTGATGCCTTTAGAAAAGCAGCTCTCGCCGCAATATCTGAAGATGGGTATTCTGTTTGAATTTTGAATGTGAGGGAATATGCCGCTTTTCTGTTCTTATTAATAAATCCTTCATAGTAAGCCTTTTCGTATAGCTCGTTTGCCGGATTTTCTATCAGTGTATTGCTATCTTTTGATTTGTTCAGTCTTCGATTAGCTTCAACCAACGAAGGACTATTGGGATAATTCTTCACTACAATGTTATAAAAAGAATCAGCTTCAGAACTGTCATGATAAATCGTTTCATACAACAATCCAAGAGAAAGGGCGGCCTTCGGAGCGAACTCGGATTCTTTATATTCAGAAAGAAAGTTCTCAAAAATAACCTCGGCAGAATCAGGTTGCCCGAGATCAAGAAAGTAATACTCGGCTATTAAATATTTATGTTGAATTATTTCCTGAATTAGCTCTCTTGGTGATTTTACATATTTTTTTGGAGTTTTCAGAACAGGTTCTTCGCTTTCTCTGCGGGGTTCATCCGGATTTGAATTATTTATCAAGTTTTGATCAGAAAAAGTATCAGCGAAGCTACCGAAAATTTTAGGAATTGAATCTACAGGCGCGGGATTAGTCGAATCCGATGGACTTGAGTCAGCTGCATTATCCGATGGATCCTTTTCGCCCGGAGGAGGATCCTGGTAATCATCCGGTGTTTGAATACTTTTTGGAACAACTTTTTTCTTTACAACCTTTGCCGGTAAGATTCCGTCCAAGACCTCGCTGAGAAATAAATTGTGTTCATGCTCCATTCGGACAGATTTTTCTTTTTCCCCGGAATACAGCAGTAATTTTATTTGATTTTCTTCTATCTTATTAAATGAATCCAAAAATCCTTCAAGAATGAGCTTATTTCTTCTTGCAGGTCCTTTATACACTCCCTTCGCAGGAGTTTTGACTGCTCTTTTATAGTATTCCATCGCATAGTGATAATTAATAACAGCTCCGGTAATACTGTGCTGATACATATGAATATCACCTAATTTATTCCATGCGATCCCTGAAGCTCTGTTTTTCGGATATTTGATCCCTATGGAACCGTATCTTTCAATTGCACCGTCAATATCTCCTTCACGGTAAGATATATCTGCTAATTCGATTTCAATTATTCCCCGAATTTTTTTATACCTTGGCGAATCAAACATAGCTTGTAACACATCAAGCGCTTCATCTGTTCTACCGGTATATTTAAGGGCTCGTGTATATTCTAATTTAGCAGCTTCAAGTAATTCAGGAGACGGCAAATATGTTTCTACTTTCCGGAAAGATTGAATAGATTCTTCGAATAATCCTGATTCTTTTTGTATAAATCCGATTCGGTAAATCGTCTCTGCTTTTTGCTGATCATTTTTACTGTTCTCCAAAATCTTTTCTAAATATTCCAGTTCCTTTTCGGGTTCATTCTTATCCCGATATATTTCTGCAAGCATTTCATAACCGGACGAAAGAAGCTTTTTATCCTCCGTTTCATTCAATACTTTTGCTATCCCCTCCTCAGCGATTGAATATTGCCCCAAATTCCATGCTGCTCTTCCCGTCCATAGGAGAGCTTCAAATTTTAAGCCACTTTCCGGATACCGTCTTAATAATTCTTCCAGACTGATCTTAGAATTTTCATAGTCTCCCATGTAGTAGTATGATTTTGCCATGAGGAGAAGAGAATCATCCACATATCGGCTATCGGGGAACTTACGAATAACAGATTTACATTTTTCGATTGTCAATTCATAGTTTTTCAGCTCGTTCTTAGAAATTCTTTTGGTAGTGTTCTTGTCGGAAGCCTTTCTTGCCTCCTTGTAATATTTTTTTGCGTTATAATATGTATTAAAATATGCGCATGAATAGAACAATAAAACTGATATGATGATAACAAACTTTTTCATTTTATCTAACTCGGATAATCATTCCTCTTTAGGTAAATAATTATACCCTCGATGCTATTAATCCGTAGTAAATAATTACGAGCGATAACAATAGACTGAAGCCGGAAGAGATCATCGAACGTTTTTTTAATTTGGCATACTCTGCGTTCATATCGTCATTGCCTTCTGCAGAAGTTTTTTCAGCAAAACTGGACATTTTGGGCCCTAAATAAAAAGTATGGATCGCAGTGTTTATTACCATAAGCATAAACAAAATCATTTTAACCGCGATACTCATTGAATAATTCTTATCTTTCATCATGTCAGCGATTGAATCCTCCAACATGATGTTAGACAACCCGGTTATAAGCAATAGCATTAACAAGATCCACCCTACCTTTTGAAATCGTTTTCCGAGCAGAGTCATGTTTTTTGAGAAATCTAACGCACCCAAATTGCTTCGAAGCACAGGAACTTCAACCAGCATAATATAAAACATTCCTCCCACCCAGACAGACATCGCAAGAACGTGGAGATAATTAGATAACATAGATAAATTCATTCTTATTTCCTTTACTTTTAGTAATTTGGATAAACTTCTTTCAATTTTTTCATTCCGCCCGACATATTATAAACTTCAAAACCGTTTTCCTTTAGAATTTTTGTCGCTATGGCACTTCTTCTGCCCGACCGGCAATATGCGATGATCTTTTTATCCTTTTGTTCTGAAAGCTCATCAATCCTGTTTGCGATCTCATTGTATGGTATCAGTTTAGCGTCAGGCAGATGTCCGAGATCTCCGTAATATTCTTCAAGAGTTCTTACGTCTAATAAAAAATACTCTTTGCTGCCTTCATCAATTATTTTTTTGACTTCTTCTACCGTGATTGAATTCATTTCCTCCGTGGATGAAGAGGAACAAGAGAAGATTAAAAGGGAGAAAATCAGTAAAATTAAACGAATCATTTTCTGTAATGTCCTTATTTTTATATAATGGTATAATTTAACACATTTGCTCTGACAATTATACCAAGTGTAACTTTAACCCGCAATCGAAAATCCTATCTTCGATATTCATAATTTCAACTATATCTCTCCATACTGTTTTCGCTTAACGGTTTTATTTATCCTTCTTTACTTTTACACTAAATTATATTAATTCACTCTATGAAGATATATTATTTAAATGGACCCAGATTATTAAGGGCTGTTCTTGCTGGTTCCAATTCCGTAATAAACAGAGCAGAATATTTAAATAAAATCAACGTATTCCCTGTTGCAGATAACGATACGGGTACAAATATGTCTCTTACTCTTCAGAGCATAAACAGAGCGCTGGCGAATAGCTCTCCGGGGTCGATTCAAGATGTTGGTAATATCGTAGCAGATTCCGCCTTAATGGGCGCTCAAGGAAATTCCGGTGTTCTTCTCGCGCAATTTTTCTACGGATTTGCAGAAAATCTTAACGGTAAAAGCAAGATCAAGGTAAAAAGTTTCAGTAAAGCTGTCAATAGCGCGTTAGAATCATCTTACCAAGCTCTTTCAAATCCTGTAGAAGGTACAATTCTTGATGTTATGAGTGCATGGGCAAACGCAATAGCAAATGGTTCTGAAAAAACAAACGATTTTCAAGAACTTATTGTAAACTCCTTGGAAGCAGCTAAAGTGGCTTTGGCTGATACGCCCAAGAAGATGAAATTACTCGCCGATTCCGGCGTGGTTGATGCTGGAGCTCAGGGATTTGTTTATTTTATTGAAGGAATAAATAAATATATCAGCTCCGGAGCTATAGAGCCGCCCCCTACGGAATTCGCGGATATCGAAGTTAGTCATCCGAAAATCGAGATGGCGCCTGAGAACATAAAATATCAGTATTGTACAGAGTGTATTGTTACGGGGACGTCCATTAGTAAGCACGATATAAAAGAGGAACTTTTAAAAATAGGAGATTCGCTTATTGTTGCAGGCTCCAAAGAAAAGATCAAAATTCATATTCATTCTAATGAACCCGATAAAGTTTTTGAGCATCTGTCTAAACACGGCACTGTATCTAACAAAAAAGTTGATGATATGAAAGCCCAGCACATAGCGCAATTTGAAAATATGGAAAAAAATGATATTGCAATCGTTACAGATTCATCATGTGATCTGCCTGATGCTGAATTGAAAGAGCTCAATGTACATGTCGTTCCGCTAAGAATTAATTTTGGGACAGATTCTTACCTGTCTCTTATACACATCTG
>SORT01000021.1 GCA_004402895.1 Fidelibacterota bacterium MT.SAG.3
TGCTTGAGTCCAACGAAATGAAAAAGGAAAAAGAGGATGAGTCCTCTTGACTCGAAAGCTCCGGAATTTACTGACAAAATTATCAGTGTTCGCCACTTATTTTATACTCTTCTGGAGCTATGAAAAACTCCAACTGAAAGCTATTGACGGCTTGCCGTTATTGATGATTTATGTTTCATTGATTCTGCTGAGCTATTCTTATCTGAACAATCTGTATGAACAACTATTAAAGAATCTATCACCCGAATCCACCCATCCGGGTTTGGATAAATTAATCAGTTATATATCCTCACATGAATATGGTTCAGATTATTCCCGATTCGTAAAGGGAATTGCTGAACTTCTATCGGTTGATTTCAATATGAAGATGACATCTATCTTTATGGATAGCGGAAAAGCTTACACTCAGGATGCCATATACGGCGCCGAAGATGGAAAAGATCTGAAATTAAGCGTATTAGGGGGTGGGAATTTTGAAGAACTTATCACTTCAACAGATGATTATTTGAAATTAGAGAAAGACCTGTATTTTCGAACTGTGGAAAATAAAAGATTGTGCCTATTGTGTATTGAAAAAGGTTTCAGTTATGTAATTCCCCTGAAAATTGATGATAAATCTGTGGGAATGATCTTTTCTGAAACTTTGAACGAGAGTCATTTCGCCGGAGAGAGCGGGAATACTTTTAGAGATGCGCTTAATACACTGAGTAAACAGTTGAGAATGAGTAAGTTGAGTTCTATACTCGAAAAAGAATCTGTTCGTAAAAATACCATGTTGGGATTGTCAGAGAAGTTATCAGCTCTTGATGATGCGGAAGCTCTATTGAAATCAATTTTGGAGTATCTCTCAGGAGTGATCAGCTTTGATGCGGCGGGGATATTTCTCGTAAAAGGTAAAGATAAAAAAATCATTAACCGGCATCAGGTAGGATATGACCAGAAGAGATTAAAAGAACTTGATCTAAAAATTGGTAAGGGAGTAATAGGGATAAGTATCGAACAAAAAAAGGCGATCCTTATACCCGATGTGGCATATGAGCCTGCGTATATTCCGGTAAGAGAAACAACAGGTTCAGAGATCTGTGTGCCGCTGATAAGAAGAGGTCATGTTATCGGCGCTTTCAACGTGGAAAAAGATGAGACTTATGCTTACGGTTTCGATGATCTTGAGATGTTGACAGGTATTGCCAATATAGCTGCGGTTGCAATAGATAACGCAATTCTTTTTAAGGAATCAAAGGAGAAGGAGGAGCTCGAACGGGACCTGACGATCGCTGCGGACATCCAAAAAGCACTGCTTCCCACCAATCTTCCCTCCTTTCCGGGATTAGAGATAGAGGCGTGGACAATCCCGAGCAAAATGGTCGGCGGCGATCTCTATGATATTTCCCAATTTGCCAGCGGTCGAATCTCTTTGGCAATCGGGGATGTTTCCGGCAAAGGTGTTCCCGCTGCCATTCTGATGGCGAATTTATATGCTTCCTATAAAAGTTTGGCGAGAACCAATCTTCCCGTAGAAAGTCTGGTTTCCAATCTCAATGGAATAATTTATGATAATACAACGGATGACAGGTATGCGACATTTTTCTATGGTGTATATGATCCTGACAATAAAAAATTAGCATACTGTAACGGGGGGCATAACCCTCCGATAGTGCGTAGAAAAAGCGGCGAGATCGAATTACTGAAGGTGGGAGGTCCTGCAATAGGATTTGTAACAGATGGAGAATATCTGTCGGAAGTAACCGAATTCGTTGAGGGCGACTTTTTAGTTTTATATACAGACGGAGTTACGGAAGCGGAAGATCGTTCAGGCAATTTTTACGGATATGAAAGGCTCGAACAACTATTGATCAAAACAAAGGCAGTCTCGGCGACGAAATTGAGCGAGGAGATATTGTACGACCTGAATAAATTTACTAATAACGGCGATCAGCGGTCTGATGATATCACATTGATTTGCATAATGATCTCGGGATTAGCAAAACAATGATAAGAGCTTGACAGTGCAAATTAATTTACTTATAGTAAATGGCTATTTTTAAGAGAATTATGTATGAAACTACAAGACTATCTCAAGGAAAATGTGAAAAAAGATCCCGACGGTTTATTCCTGATATCGGAAGAAAAAAGTTGTACTTCTCATCAATCGCATGAAGAAGTTGATGTATACGCCTCCGGGTTTTAAGAGTTAGGGTATAGAAAAGAGTGGAAAATGACGAAGAAAAATATAAAAGATCAGTGCATTGAACGGATGGCATCATTTAAAGCGCCTGATTTAGTGGAATTCGTATCTGCACTGCCTAAAGATGCATCCGGTAAAGTGATTAAAATTTTATTACGAATGTTAGATAAAAACTAAGGAGATCAAGATTGAAAGAATATAAATCTAAAGATATAAGAAACTTAGCTTTAATCGGGCACTCGAGTTCAGGAAAAACAACTCTTACCGAAGCGATGTTATTTTCATCGGGGGCGATAAACAGACAAGGAAGCATAGATGAGGGGACCACCACCTCAGATTACAGAAATGACGAAAAGGAACGAAAAATATCCCTTCAAAGTTCTTTGAACCAATTTGAATTCAATGATATTAAGATGAACGTTCTTGATACACCCGGGTATTCCGATTTTGTGGGGGAAGTAAAAAGCGCTCTCCGGGTATCCGACATGGCTCTCATAACCGTACACGCAGTTTCAGGGATAGAAGTAGGGACAGAACAAGCTTGGGAATTTGCCAAGGAACGGAGTTTGGGTACTCTCTTGGTCGTTAATCTGCTTGATAAAGAAAACTCAAATTTTGAAAAGGTTATCAACGTAACCTCGAAGCGGCTTGGGAGCGGCGTATTGCCTGTGCAATTTCCTATCAACGAGGGTCCGGGTTTTGATTCCATAGTGGACGTTCTCAGAGGGAAGTTGATTAAATTTTCTAAGGACGGTAAGGGCAATGAAGAATTGAGTGATATACCTGAAGAACATGAAGCGCGCGCCGCTAAATTAAAGCAAGCTCTGATCGATTCCGCTGCAGAAACAGATGATGATCTGCTTGAACGATATCTCGATTCAGGAGAACTTTCCGATGAAGAGCTGATCTCCGGTATTACGAAAGGGATTGCGTCAGGGACTATTCATCCGCTCTTTTGTGTCTCTGCGGAAAAAAATATGGGGGTCAAAGGTCTTCTTTCGGCAATATCAAGTTATGGCGCCGCTCCGACCGATGTAGCGAAACCATCCGGAACCAAACCGGGAAGCAGTGATCTGATAAAAAGAAATGTTTCTGAAGACGAGACAGCATCAGCGTTCATATTTAAAACGGTGAGTGAAGCTCATGTAGGAGACCTGTCCTTCTTCAGAGTCTATTCAGGCACAATTAAATCCGGCATGGATCTGACCAATTCGACTCAGAACAAACATGAACGTATAGCTCAAATATACATTATTAAAGGTCACGAACGAAAAGAAACAGCGCACGTTAATGCGGGAGATATCGCTGCTGTTGTGAAATTGAAAAATACTCACACCGGTGATACCCTAAGCGATTCACACGCTCAAATTGTGTATGAGCCGACCCAGTACCCCGAAGCAGTCCTTAGCGTTGCGATCAGCTCAAAAGAACAGGGGGAAGAGGATAAAATCGGAACAGGTTTGGCAGCGCTTCACGCAGAAGATCCCTCTTTTCATCTGGAGATCGACAGCGAACTCTCTCAAATGGTTCTTCACTCACAGGGTGAACTGCATATGGAGGTAATTCTTTCCAGATTAAAGGATCGGTTCAATGTAAGTTTAGATAAAACACCGCCAAAAATTCCTTACAGAGAGACTATAAAATCTTCGGGTGATCATAGAGCAAAATATAAAAAACAATCCGGTGGCAGAGGTCAATACGGAGACGCTCACGTAAAGGTTGAACCCTTGAAAAGAGGGACAGGAAATGAATTTGTGAATAAGGTAGTAGGCGGGGTTATTCCCACAAAATTTATCCCATCGGTTGAAAAAGGAATTATAGAATCGATTGAAAAAGGGATAATAGCTGAGAGCAAGATAGTGGATATCAAAGCGACTGTTTATGACGGTTCCTATCACGCAGTTGATTCCTCTGATGTTGCTTTCAAGATAGCGGGAGCTATGGCGTTCAAACAAGCATTCTTGAATGCCAAACCTGTAATACTTGAACCGATTTACGATATACAGGTGAAAGTTCCTGAAGAACATATGGGAGATGTGATGGGCGACCTGACTTCACGGCGGGGTAAGATCGGCGGTATGGACGGTGATGGTCATTTTCAGATTATAAACGCAAAAGTACCGCTTGCCGAGTTATACAAATATTCGACCTCTTTGCGTTCAATAACAGCAGGGCGAGGCATCCACAGCCAAAGTTTTTCGCATTATGAAGAAACGACGTCAGATGTCGGGAAGAATATAATAAAGAAGATGAGCAGCGAAGAAGAGTGATCGCATGATAAAAGTGATTTAATTGAGGCATTATGCAGGAATCTGAAAACAGACTTTGGGCGCCATGGCGGATGGAATATATCGAGAGAGAATTGCGAAGCGATTCAGAAGGGTGTTTTCTATGCGACAAGATCGATTCAAAAGAAGATGAGAAAAATCTCGTTCTCATGCGCGGAAAGACCTTTTTTGTAGTTATGAATCTTTATCCATATAATAATGCTCATCTAATGGTTTGTCCTTACAGGCACCTTTCAGATTTTACAGCTCTGACCGAATCAGAACGGAGTGAGAGTCAGGAACTCATAGCAGGCTGCATGAAGATCCTTAATTCCATGCTTAACCCCGATGGTTATAATATCGGACTAAATCTCGGCAGAGCAGGCGGCGCCGGTTTGGAGGAGCATATTCACTGGCATATAGTTCCAAGATGGAGCGGCGACACAAATTTCATGCCTGTACTCGGTAATACTAAGGTCATAGTGGAGGGTCTTAAGGAATCATACATAAAATTGCTGCCTGATTTCGCAACACTTGAAAACTCGATGTCTGGCTCAAAATAGTCTAAATTCTCATATTATTAATATATTCTAAATGCAGTTAACACAATAACATATGCGTATATTTACAACTTGGGTTTAAAAGATAATTATAAAGCGATAGCATTTGATTTTGACGGCACCCTCGTCGAATCCATTGAGATGAAAACAGAAGCATTTAAGGAGCTTTTCTCTGAATATCCTGACAGTTGGGATGAGATAAAGGAATACCATCTTCAAAATGAAGGAATTTCGAGGGAGGTGAAAGTTCCTTACATTTATAAAAATTTTCTTAGGGCGCCGCTGTCAGTTGAAAAGGAGAAAGAGATGGTTGAAAGCTACTCTGATTTAGTTTATGAACAGATGCTGTCTATTCCCCTTGTAAGTGGAGCGGATGAAATTATCACCGCTGAACGTGGTTCGCGGAAACACTTTATAGCTTCCGGAACTCCTGATTGGGAACTGAAACAAATTTTCGACAAAAGAGACCTTACACGATTTTTTGACGGCGTATATGGCGCTCCTTCAAGCAAAGAGGAAATAGTCAGAAATTTCAGCAGTGAATGGGGCATACCGATGGAAGAGATGTTATTTGTCGGTGACGCACAATCGGATTATGAGGCGTCAAGAGTATGCGGGATGGATTTTGTGTGGCGAAAAAGACCATATGACGCAAAAGAAATAAAATCTGACGGACAGGACATTATAACGGTAAAAGACATGACAGAACTCTCCGAGATGCTGCGGCGTTAATTTTTGGTCATTTAATGGATTTCTTTAGCATATCCTTGCACATTGTGGGACAAAAGATTAAATTACGGCAGATTTTTAACGAATTAGGGAAGAAAGCGAAAATATGCTAAAAAAAGAACTATTAGATATATTAGCCTGTCCAAAATGCAAAGGCGATCTTGAGTATTTTGAGAAAGAATCAAAACTTGATTGCCATACTTGTAGTTTATCCTATCGAATTGACGATGATATTCCTGTGATGCTTGTGGACGAAGCTACTCCCATCGAATAGGATCTGAATACTCCCATTAAATTGAATTCCCATCTTTATTCGAGAGGGGAAAACTTTACTTTATGCATAAAAATATCCTAAAAATGGTTACAGAAAAATGAAGAAAAGACTCGCAGCAGGAGTTGTGATCAGCTTCGTCTTCCTTTATTTTGCTTTTAAGGATGTGAATTGGAGCGATTTCCTGGATTCGCTCCTTTCAATTAATTATTTATGGTTGATTCCCGGAGCTATTAGCGTTATCGCGAGTTTTGCAATTCGCGCGGTCAGATGGAAAATGTTATTAGAACCTGTGCAGGAGGTTTCATACAACAAAACTTTTTCTTCTACTATGATAGGATATATGGGGAATAATATACTTCCATTCCGACTTGGTGACTTAGTAAGGGCTTACTCGTTCTCAAAAGATACAGGAATAACAAAGTCTACGACCATCGCATCACTTCTATTAGAAAGAATTCTTGATCTGATCACTACATTAGGGGCATTGGGATTGGTCTTATCTTACTTTCCAAGATTTCCTACTTGGGCTACAAGAGTTGGCTATGCAACGCTATTGATAGTGGTCATACTTGTCTTAGTTACTTTTTTCATGCAGTTTAAAAGTGAATACGTAGTTCGATTTACAGCTTTTTTGCTTGCCCCTATGCCTGATAAGTGGGCATCGACAGTTGCAAAAAAAATAGCAAGTTTTTCTGAAGGGTTACAGATAGTATCTCAATACAAAAAGTATTTCGGATTGCTGTTAATTTCTGTTTTGCACTGGCCTATTTACATCTCTACAGTCTGGTTCACATTTCAAGCGTTCGGTTATTCCTACGGCATAATTGAATCATTTGTGGTTTTGGTATTTATTACATTCGCCGTTGCGATTCCATCTGCTCCGGGATATGTAGGCACTTTTCACGGAATGGTGGTAGCGTCAATGGCATTGTTCGGGCTTGCAGGCGATATGGCAAGGGCATTTTCTGTAATTTTGCACGCGGTAAATTATATTCCAGTTACATTGGTAGGATTGTATTATTACTGGAAGCACCAGATGACGTTTAAAGAAATTGAATCGGAGGTAGATGGTTCCGCCTAATAAAAAAGGCATAAATTTTATGTTCAAAAAAAGTTAATCAATTGAATCAGATATTCAGATATTAATAAAAGAGGTCAGTATGGGTTACGGAAACAATAAATTGTCAATAATCGGTTTGGGATATGTTGGACTTCCATTGGCAGCGGAATTTGCGAAGAATGGAGTGAAGACGGTCGGAATTGATGTTGACGATTCAAAGATCAAAAAAATAAATAAGGGTGAGAGTTATATCTCAGATATTTCTTCCGAAGACTTATCAGCTGTTGTCACGAAAGGTACGTTAACCGCCACGACAGATATATCTGCCGTTAAGGATACCGATTCAATAATAATCTGTGTACCTACACCGGTCACTGTTCATAAGACTCCCGATGTAAGTTTTATTCAGAGTGTAGTTGACGGAATTGCTCCCTATCTCCGAAAAGGACATTTGGTCATTCTCAGAAGTACCACCTATCCGGGATCAACTCGGGAATTCATTGTGCCTAAGATGGAAGCAGCGGGGATAGAGATAGGAACAGACGGTCATGTAGCGTTCGCTCCGGAAAGGGTCGATCCCGGGAGTGAAAAGTATAATTTTAAGAATACGCCTATAGTTTTAGGAGGTGTCACGAAAAAATGTACTGAAGAAGCTTCCAACCTTTTGTCGATGGTCACGAATGATGTAATTGAGGTATCGAGTCCTGAAGTCGCAGAAATGGCTAAGCTTCTCGAGAATATCTTCAGAAGCGTGAATATAGCGATGATAAATGAAATGGCGATGCTGTGTGACCGAATTGGAGGGATTGACATTTGGGAAGTGGTAAGAGCCGCTTCCACAAAACCGTTCGGATTTATGAAATTCAATCCGGGACCGGGAATCGGAGGACACTGCATCCAGATAGATCCATATTATTTATCGTGGAAAGCAAAAGAGTATAATTTTTATTCTGATTTTATCGAGCAAGCGGCAAAGACAAACGAAAATATGCCTCGTTATGTTGCGGATATGACCATTCAAGCGCTCTCGATGTCCTCGACTCCGCTGCCGAATTGTAAGGTACTGATTATCGGAGTCGCATATAAACCTGACATCGATGATCTGCGGAACTCGCCGGGTATCCACGTGTGGGAAGCTCTTTTGGAAAAGGGAGTTAACAGTATTGAATATTCAGACCCTTTTATCCCATCTTTTAAAGAAGGCGCAATAGAAAGCGCTTCGCTCGACCTGAATGAAGATATGCTGAAGGAGTACGAGTGTGTGGTCATCATTACCGATCATTCTACTATCGACTGGCAAATGGTATTTGATAATTCTAAATTCATTGTCGACACGCGAAACGCATCCGAGAGAGTAAACACGGGAGCTTCTAAATATTATTCACTTGGCGGCGGACAGTTAGGGAAGAACGGATCTTACAGGAAATAACGCGCCAATGACCGACAGGATAAAAAAATTAAGAGAGACTCTTAAAGAACGAATATTGGTGCTTGACGGAGCGACAGGCACAGCGCTCGGCGACGTCGCAAATACGCCTGAACCGTTCGGAGGGGAACAGTATGAAGGATTATATGAAGCGCTGAATATCCATTCCCCTGAACTGGTGCTGCACCTCCATAAAACTTATATAGATGCCGGCGCGGATATAATTGAGACAAATACGTTCAGCGGCTCAAGTATAGTGCTTGAAGAGTATGGACTTGAATCTCGAACCCGGGAAATAAATCGTCGCGCGGCAGAACTTGCGTGCGAAGCGATCAAAAAATACGGCGACGGAAAACCGTTGTGGGTCGCAGGTTCAATGGGACCATCGACAAAAACGATTCAAGTTACCGGGGGAATCGATTTTGACGGAGTGATCGCTCAATACACGCCGCAAATATTGGGCTTGATAGAAGGCGGTGTGGACTATCTTTTAGTAGAAACATCTCAGGATACACTCAATATCAAGGCGATATTGCAGGCAGTTGAGGCGGCGAATAAGGAACTCGGTACCGATACTCCCGTTTCTGTCTCTCTAACTATTGAAACTACAGGAACGATGTTGGCGGGGCAAAATATCGAAGCAGCTGTTTACACACTTTCGGCGTTCGATCTGCTCTATCTTGGTCTCAACTGCGCTACCGGACCGGAATTTATGACAGACCATCTCCGGACGTTAGCGGAATTATATCCGGGATTTGTGGCAGTTGTGCCCAATGCGGGTCTACCGAATACAGAAGGCGAATATGATGAATCAGCGCTTCAACTTTCCGATACGCTGCAACTATTCGCTAAAAACGGTTGGGTGAATCTTGTCGGCGGGTGTTGCGGCACTACCGACGAATATATACGGATGATAAATGAAAAAGTCACTCAATTTGAGCCGAGAGTTCCTCCGAAGATCATAGATAAATCGGCTACAGCAGGTTCTGAAGCATTGATATTGGAAGAAGATAACCGTCCTGTACTTGTGGGTGAACGTACGAATGTTATCGGCTCACGAAAATTCAAACGCTTAGTGACTGGGAACAGGTTCGAGGAAGCAGCCGAAGTCGGAAGGTCTCAGGCAAGAGGCGGCGCGGGAATTCTTGACCTCTGTGCGGCGAACCCCGACAGGATCGAGGTGGACGATTTTCTTAATATATTAAAACCGCTGCTCAGAAAGACCCGCACACCGATAATGATAGACAGTACCGACAGTGAGGTGATAGAGGAAGCGTTGAAAAATATCGGCGGAAGAGCGGCGATAAATTCTGTGAACCTTGAGGATGGAGAAGAAAAGATCCGGGAAGTGGCTGCGCTCGCCAAGAAACACGGCGCCGTTCTGATCGTCGGTCTTATAGATGAAGACCCCGATCAGGGAATGGCGATCACCGTTGAACGGAAACTCGAGGTTGCCGGAAGGGCATTTGATCTGCTTACGAAGGAGCTTGGATTTGATGCCGGCGAGATAATTTTCGATCCGTTGGTCTTTCCTTGCGGGACGGGAGATAAGAATTATATGGGTTCCGCTCAGGAGACCATTCTCGGCGTAAAAGCGATCAAGGAAAAGTTTCCGCGTTCCAAAACGATTCTCGGCGTGTCTAATGTTTCATTCGGTTTACCGAGAGAAGGCAGGGAAGTATTAAACGGAGTCTTTCTGTATCACTGTATCCAAGCAGGGCTTGATTACGCCATAGTCAACACAACAGGATTAAAACGTTATGCGAGTATTACGGAAGAAGAAAGGGAACTCTGCCTTGACCTCCTGAACAACACGCGTAAAGATGCTATTGAACGATTTGCCAATTTTTTCCGTGAAGCCCGGCCCACTGATGAAGCAAAAGTTAAAAATATGCCTGTAAAAGAACGTTTGGAATATGCGGTGATCGAAGGCGTGAGAGAAGATCTCATCAAGAATTTGGACAAGGCGCTGAAAAAGGATAATCCGTTAGATATAATCAACGGTCCGTTGATGGACGGAATGGCGATCGTCGGGGAGCGGTTTGGCGCAAATCAACTGATTATAGCGGAAGTTCTCGAAAGCGCAGAGGTGATGAAAGCCGCTGTGAGCTATCTCGAAAGCAAACTGCCCGAGGGTGAGAAATCGGAGAGCCGCGGAAAGATAATTCTCGCTACGGTAAAGGGTGACGTTCATGATATAGGAAAAAACTTAGTCGATATGATCCTTTCTAATAACGGTTATGAAGTGATTAATCTCGGGATCAAAGTCCCTCCGGCAAAGCTTTTAGAAGCCGTTCGCGAGCATAAGCCGGATCTAATCGGATTATCGGGATTGCTTGTAAAATCAGCGCAAATGATGGTAGCGACGGCGGAAGATCTTCATTCGGCGGGAGTGGATATTCCTATTATCGTCGGAGGAGCCGCTCTAACACGAGATTTCACGTTGACCCGAATTTCGCCCGCATATGATGATATAGTATTTTATGCGGAAGACGCAATGAAAGGGCTGACACTGTGCCATAACTTGCAGGATCCGGTTGAAAGAGAAATTCTATATGAAAGCTGGAGAGAGATCCAGAAGGAAAGGTTAGAGAAGTACAACAAAAAGATAAAAGTAAAACCGGTCATTGTCCCGAAAGAAAATATCGGTTGGCGGGAAGTAGACATCCCATCAGCGCCGGATCATGAGATTCATCTTTATGAACCGGAGGACCTTGACGAAGTCTTTTCCTTCATAAATAAAAAGATGCTTTATGGAAAACACCTCGGACTTCCAAGACCGGAAGAGAGGTTGACCGACGAGGATGACAAGCAGGCGCAGAAAGTTTTGAAGGCTGTGAACAGGGTCAAGGAGGAAGCAAAAAGCGGTGATTGGTTCAAGCCGAAAGCACTGTACAGCTGGATAGAAACTTGGTCTAAGGGCGACAATCTATATTGGAATTATAACGGCAGCAGAATAGAACTCAATCTGCCAAGACAGCAAAGAGACTCCTTCTTATGCGCGGCAGATTGGGTTGCGCCCGAAGGAAAAGGAGACTCTATCGTAATGTTTATAACTACCAGCGGAAAGGAACCGAACGAGATAGCCTTGAGATGGAAGGATGAAGGTCGGTTGTTGGACAGCTTTATTCTGCAGGTGCTGGCTATTGAATCGGCGGAGGCGTTAGCGGAAATAGTGCATCAAAAAATCAGAAAAGAGTGGGGAATCCCCGATAAAGATGACATCACTCTTAAGGAAATTTTCAAATCAAAATATCATGGTGTCAGGCTCTCTTTCGGATATCCCGCCTGTCCCGATTTAGAAGATCAGACCAAACTTTTCGATCTTTTGAAACCGGAAAAGAAAATAGGCGTTCGACTTACATCGGGTTTCATGATGGAACCGGAAGCTTCCGTCAGCGCTTTGGTATTTCATCATCCGGATGGACACTACTTTAGAGCCGAGTGATTAGAGTTGTTAAGGTTAAATTATCTCTTGCAAATTTATACGATAAACATTATTATTCACCGATGCATTTAGAAACTTCACCTGCGATAAATTAGCGGGATATGGTGCCGGGCAAGGCGAATATCCCAGTCCTGACACTTTCTATATTTTATTTTTTATTTTTCTATCTCCAAATAATCTTATTCCCATATACGTACCGAACGGTTTCACATAAGAGCAGATGGCAATGAATGCCCGCCTCATATTAGAAGACGGCATGGTTTATCATGGAAAATCGTTTGGAGCTGATAATGATCTCTTCGGTGAAATTGTTTTTAATACGTCTATGTCAGGATATCAGGAGATAATCACAGATCCCTCTTACGCGGGTCAGGTAGTAATGATGACGTACCCGCATATAGGAAATTACGGCATTAACTCAGAGGACATGGAGTCTGACAGACCCTCTTTAAACGGGTTCATAGTGAAAGAGTTATGCGAATTCCCCAGTAACTACCGTTCAGAACAATCACTTGACGAATTCCTGAAAACGCATGGTATAACGGGATTACAAGGGATTGATACACGCGCTGTCACAAGGCGAATACGTGAAGTCGGAGCGATGCGGTGCATGATTTCCGTATCGGATCTGCCGGACAAAGATCTGATTGAAAGGGTCAAAAACTCGGCTCAGATGGAAGGCGCAGAGCTCGTTTCTTCTGTTAGCTCTGGAAAGATAGAGACTATCGGTGATACTAATGCGAAATTTAAGGTGGCTCTCATCCATTACGGTATGAAGGGGAATATTGCGAAGGAGTTGATCAAAAGGGAGTGCAGTCTGACGATATTTCCGGCTAAAGCTACGGCATCGGAGATCCTTGAATCGAATCCTGACGGCATCATGCTCTCCAACGGACCGGGCGATCCCGCTGCTGTTAAATACGCCATTGACACAATAAAAGAGCTGATTGGAAAGAAAATTCCCATATTCGGTATCTGTTTAGGACATCAGCTCTTAGCGCACGCATTGGGGGCAAAGACATATAAACTCAAGTTCGGTCATAGAGGAGCGAATCACCCTGTGCTCGACAAATCAACGGGAAAGGTTGAGATCACAACTCAGAATCACGGCTTTTCTGTCTTACCCGAATCTCTGAGCGATGACGTGGAGCTGACTCATCTGAATCTGAACGATGGGACTGTAGAGGGTTTGCGGCATAAAAATCTACCTCTCTTTTCCGTGCAATACCATCCGGAAGCGGCTCCGGGACCGCACGACAGCAGGTATCTTTTCGATCGGTTCATAGATATGATGGATAAAGAAGCTTGAAGAAACCTGAATCGGTGCTGATAATCGGTTCCGGTCCTATCGTCATTGGGCAGGGAGCGGAATTCGACTATTCAGGAACTCAGGCTTGCAAAGTGCTCCGGCAAGAGGGGATCCGGGTCATACTCGTGAACAGCAATCCCGCCACTATTATGACCGATCCGGAATTGGCCGATGCGACCTATATCGAACCTATTACCGCTTCCATTCTCGAAGAGGTGATCAAGAAAGAAAAACCAACTGCCTTATTGCCCACTATGGGAGGACAAACAGGTCTGAATGTGGCTGTAGAGCTGGCTGAATCAGGTTTCTTGGAAGAACATGGCGTCAAGCTCATAGGCGCGCAAGTTGAAGCGATAAAAAAGGCAGAAGACAGGGAGCTGTTCAAAAAAGCGGCTGCCGCTGTCGGACTGAACGTTCCGATCGGCGATATAGCCACTACATGGGACGAAGCGGAAAAACTGATCGGTGAGATAGGCTTTCCGGCAATAATCCGCTCGGCGTTCACATTAGGCGGCGTCGGAGGGAGCACAGCCTACAACATAGAAGAATATAAGGATTATGTTGAGCGGGGTCTCGCCGCGAGTCCGATCTCGGAAGTGATGATAGAACAATCGATAATCGGCTGGAAAGAATACGAATTGGAAGTCATGCGCGACAGGGCGGATAACGTTGTGATAGTCTGCTCAATAGAAAATTTTGATCCGATGGGAGTGCATACGGGAGACAGCATAACGGTCGCTCCCCAGCAGACTCTCTCGGACGTCGAGTATCAGGAGATGAGAGATAAGTCCATTGCGCTTATAAGAGAGATAGGGGTAGAAACCGGCGGGTCGAACATTCAGTTTGCCGTTCATCCGGGGACGGGTGAGATGATGGTCATTGAAATGAATCCGCGGGTATCGAGAAGTTCGGCGCTCGCAAGCAAGGCGACCGGATTCCCGATAGCGAAGATCGCCGCTCAACTTGCCATCGGATACACGCTCGATCAGATAAC
Source organism: Fidelibacterota bacterium MT.SAG.3 (assembly GCA_004402895.1). Taxonomy (GTDB): domain Bacteria; phylum Fidelibacterota; class SORT01; order SORT01; family SORT01; genus SORT01. The sequence goes on from SORT01000021.1 coordinate 14,253, forward strand.
TAACGACATCACGGGCGAGACTCCGGCAAGTTTCGAGCCGACACTCGATTACGTAGTTGTCAAGGTGCCGCGCTGGGATTTCGAAAAATTCCCCAAGGCGGATAAGAGTCTCGGTGTTCAGATGAAGGCTGTCGGCGAGGTTATGGCTTTCGGCAGGAACTTCCGTGAAGCGCTCCAGAAAGCGCTGCGGTCGTTGGAAATAGGGCGCAGCGGTCTTGAGGAACCGTCTATTCATCCTCTCTACTACGACGCTGACGGCAAGATGAAGAGAAAGATAAAGAAAAATCTGACAATGGTTCGTAGTCAGAAAATATTCGATCTGAGAGCGGCGTTTATAGTAAACATGACGATAGAGGAGATTTACGAACTCACTAAGATCGACCCATGGTTTTTGAATCAGATAAGATTGATAGTGGAGGTCGAAAAAAGCATAGCCGGGGCTAAAGGAAAGAATGAACTCGAGTCTGAAGATTTTATCCGGCAGATCAAAGAGCATGGTTTTTCCGATGTGCACATAGCGTCTCTCATTGGCACTACGGAACAGGAATTTCGCGAAAAAAGGAAAAAATTAGGAGTAAAACCGGTTTACAAGACGGTCGATACCTGCGCGGCAGAATTTCGGTCGAACACACCATATATGTATTCTACCTATGAATTGGAAGAAGAGCTTGAACCGAGCGACAAGAAAAAGGTAATTATTCTCGGCAGCGGTCCGAACCGGATAGGGCAGGGAGTCGAATTCGATTACTGCTGTGTTCATGCGGTAATGGCTCTTCGAGAGGAAGGATTTGAGGTTTCAATGATAAACTGTAATCCTGAAACGGTGAGCACCGATTACGATACGACCGACAAACTCTTTTTCGAGCCGTTGACTTTCGAGGATGTCATGAACGTGGTGGATGCCGAAAAACCTGACGGAGTGATAATTCAATTCGGCGGGCAGACACCGCTGAAATTGGCGAAAGCATTGAAAGAAGCGGGCTGTAATATCTACGGTACCACGCCTGAAAATATTGACCTTGCGGAAGACAGGGAAAAATTCGGTCAAATACTGAACGATTTGAACATCAAGCATCCGGAATACGGAGTCGCGTATTCTGTGGAAGAATCTGTCGAGGTTGCGAAGAGAATAGGTTTCCCCGCGCTCGTACGACCTTCGTATGTTCTTGGAGGCAGGGGAATGGAGATAGCGTACGACAGGGAATCTATACGGGAGTTTATGAAGCGCGCTGCCGAGGTGAGTCCCGAGCATCCCGTATTCATAGATAATTTTCTTGAAGGCGCTACCGAGTTCGACGTAGACGCTATCTACGATGGCGAACGGGTTCTTATCGGCGGGATCATGCAGCATATAGAGGAAGCGGGTATTCATTCAGGAGATTCGGCGTGTGTGCTTCCGCCGTACCGGGTCAGCAGTTCGGAATTGGACACCATAAAGGAATATACTGAGAAAATAGCCAAAGCATTGGATGTAAGGGGTCTTTTGAATGTGCAGTATGCCACTAAAGAGGGCGAGGTTTTCGTTATAGAAGCAAATCCCAGAGGCTCCCGCACCGTTCCATTCGTGAGCAAGGCGACCGGCGTTCCTTTAGCGAAGATAGCGGCAAAAGTAGCGGTAGGCATCACGCTCAGAGAACAAGGGATAGGGGAGCCGAAGGAACTCAAACATATCTCCATAAAAGAGCCGGTATTCCCGTTTACGAAGTTTCCCGGCATCTCCGTGTACGGCGGACCGGAAATGCGTTCGACGGGGGAGGTGATGGGTATTTCATTCTCATTCGGCGAGGCTTTCGCCAAATCTTTCTGGGCTAAGGGGCATAAACTGCCTGAATCGGGCGGGGTCTTCCTGAGCGTCAACGATAACGATAAACGGAAAGTAGTGGAGATAGCGCGTGATTTCAGTGAGATGGGATTCGAGCTCATCGCAACAAGCGGGACTTGCAAACTCTTAAAAGAGAACGGGCTAAATGTGAAGTCCGTTTTTAAGGTTGCGGAAGACAGACCGAATGTGGTAGACCTTGTCGTCAATGGCGAGATAAACCTTATCATAAATACGCCGCTCGGACGTTCTTCACGCTTCGATGAACGCGCTATCGGCGACTCTGCTATCAGATATCAGATTCCGTGTATCACCACGCTTTCAGGCGCCGAAGCTGCAGTACGTGGAATTCGTGCCCTAAAGAGCGGCGGTGTCCTGAAAGTAAAAAGTTTGCAGGAGTATAATCTGTAAATAAAAATAATCTCGTCCCAATATTACGAGATTGGCTTACGCCTGTCTTCGGCTGCCGCGTCGTGACGCTATCACTCCTCTCAATGACATAATCTTCAAACTCTTGACACACCCCGTCTTTGATAATCTTCGATTATCAAATCCACTCCTCTCGAGAGGGGAATTTTTCATCCCATCCTTTTTAAGGAGGGGAAACGCTGAAAGCGTGGGGGTGGTTAACTTCTCAGTGTGGGTTAGAGCATTGCCCTGCCCTCGTAATTCTAAATCTTTATATAGATCTTCTTCTTATCCATAATCCACATAAGAACGAGAAATCCGGTTATCCAAGTGAATGCCCATGAAAGCGAGGCGGTCATCGGGGGAAGCCAGGAAGTGAACAGAGCGTTATATAGAACAGTTGCGAGAGAAGATTTTGTGCCGTCATCGTTCGTGAATTTGATGATAGCCATCAAACGACCCACAAATCCGGAGAGCATGAAGACCGTAATGGAATTCATACCGTAAAGCACGAACGGTTTTGTCCATTTTCGCCAGTTGAGCACTTCAATTGCATAGTAGCAGATTCCGAGAAAGATGAGCGCCATACCTGAAGTGTAGATGACGTACGAACTTGTCCAGATTGATTTGTTCATCGGGAACCATGTATCGAATGTCCAGCCGGCTAAAAGTCCGAGATTGCCGATAAGAAGAAGCCACATGGTTTTTTCTACTTTGGGCTTATCGGAGCGGAGGAACCAGCCTGTAAGAACGCCTGTAAGCGTTGTGGCTATTGCAGGAAGTGTGCTGAACAGACCTTCGGGGTCCCATGTTTTTGATTGGCTCCACATATGCCCTGTAAGAATTTTCTGGTCGATAAATGCAGCGAAATTTCCCTCCGGAGTGAGAACACCCGCTCCGAATCCTGGAACGGGAATAAATTTCATCGCTATAAAGTAGAAGAATAGCAACCCTACAGCCCAATATGCCTGCCCTTTCCATCCTGTCCGCAGGACAATGATTGAAGTGAAGAAGTAACAAACCGCTATCCGCTGTAATACGCCGGGAATCCGTATGGTGGAAAAATTAAAATTCGGGAATCCTGCCAAGAACATACCGAGAAGAAAAATTATGGCTGTCCTACGGAGGATCTTCAGCATCAGTTTTTTCCGGTCAGCTCCCGCTCCGATCTGCTCAGAGAGTGAAAAGGTCATAGCAACGCCGACTATGAACAGGAAAAAGGGAAAGACCAAATCGGTAAAAGTGACTCCATTCCACTGCGCGTGACGCAGTTGGGGATATATATGGCTCCAGCTGCCGGGGTTGTTCACTAATATCATACTGGCGATAGCAATGCCACGAAATACGTCAAGCGATAGAAGTCGTTCGGATTTTTGCGGCTCGTTCACATTTTTCCTCTTTGGATGAAAGCAGTTTCGGTCAATATCCGAATTTAACGCCGGACTTTCAAGTTGTAAAGTTGAGTCAGAACAGCGTAGTCGGATATGACAACGAATTCGGTCTTGATTTACCTGCAATAGAGTAATATATTGGAAGCCATTGAAATCGTAAATATTTTTAAATCAATGATTTAGGAGAGTTTGAAAATGATAGAAATGAGGAAAAGCGGAGAGAGAGGAACAGCCAATTATGGCTGGTTGGAAACTTATCATAGTTTCTCTTTCGGGAATTATTATGATGCGGATAACGTTCAGTTCGGTCCTCTTAGAGTCCTCAACGAAGATTTTATAAAGGGTGGAACGGGATTCGACACTCATCCTCATCAGAATATGGAGATAGTTACCTATGTTCTTTCAGGAACGTTGGAGCATAAGGATTCTACGGGGGGAGAGGGGCTTATAAAGGCAGGTGAATTACAGCGGATGTCGGCTGGTTCGGGCATATACCATTCTGAGAAGAACGCAAGCGAAACGGAGGACGTTCACCTGATGCAGATCTGGTTCGTGCCTGATAAAGAGGGAATTGAGCCGGGTTATGAACAGAAAGAAGTAAGCGAAGGGAGTGAATTTTTTAATTCCGTCGTAACAAAGGGCGGAGGCGACAACAAATTAGACATCAATCAGGATATAACTATTTATGTCGGGAATCTTTCATCGGGCGATACCGGTTCTATCGAGATAGCGGAGGGACGGCTCGGCTATCTTCATAACAGTATGATAGGAACTATAAAAGTTAACGATTCGACACTGGAGCCGGGCGACGGCTTAAAAATAACGGGTCCTGAAACTCTTGAGATCAGAGCCGAGAACGATTCACGACTGATTTTATTTGATATGGCACCCTGAGGCGGACATTTATTTATGAACGGTGAACAATATGATCTGATAATAGTGGGTGGTGGAATCGGCGGGTCGGCAGCCGCATTAAGGGCGGTGCAATACAATCTAAATGTCTGTTGGTTTTATGGCGATAAGCAGACATCAAAATCCTCCCGCTCGAAATGGGTTTTCAATATTGACAACATGCTTGGATTTCATGAAGGGATACTGAAAGGTGAATTACTCAAAACGTTCAAATCTCCTGAGGATGATGACTTAAGAGAGAGGATAAACGAAACACATATTCACATCACCGGAAGCGCAGTCCTTAAAAATACCCGAGAGAGGATCGAATCGGATTATTCCGATAACATTGATATAATTGACAAGGCAGCGCTGTCGGCGAAGCGAGAGCCTGAGCTTTTCTTGATTTCCGACGGAGAATTTGAAGCGCGTTCGGAGTATGTTGTCTTTGCTACAGGTGTGATGGACAAACAACCTCATGTGATGAAAGAGCGTGGAGGAGATATAGTCGATTCCACTAAATGGATCTATCCCTTTGCAAACAGAGAAACAATTCTTTACTGTATCCGGTGCGAAGGGCATCTCACGAGGGAAGACAATGCCGCAGTAATCGGCAGTGGCGTAGCCGCCGAACAGCTTTCTTTTATGCTGTATGAAAGGTATGGAATTAAAGTCAGCATCCTTACGAACGGCGAGGAATTGAATTCGGATGATGATACAAAGAAGCTCTTATCTGAATATAAAATTGGTATTCACACAAAGCGGATCAGTGACGTTTCTGGAGAAAAAGGCGGTCAGCTCAGGAGATTTGTTCTTGCTGACGGCGAAGTAGTGGAGGTCAGGTTCGCCTTAGTGGCTTTAGGATTGCACAGAGTCTATAATGACTTATTAATTCAGCTTGGAGCTGAATTGGACGACGAAGGACTTTCTGATGAAATACGTCATATCAGAGTCAGTAAAAAAAGTGAAACCTCCATTCCGAACATTTTTGCGGTAGGTGACATGGCTAAGAGAGCTGATGAGGTGGTCATGAAGCAAATATATACAGCTCAGGAATATGCTGTTCGCGCGGTCGACAGCATAGATTATAGAATCAGATCGAAAAAGAGAAAAAAAATATTGAATCAAATTGGGGAAAATTATTAATCTAAATCAGCCGGATTGACGTATCAATTATTAAATGATACCATTATAGTAAAGGAAGGAAATCAGAATGAGAAAGATGTTACTCACGATTATGTTATATTCACCGGTAGTCATAACGATCTTAGCAACCAGTAGCGCTCAAGGACAAGGTTTGGACTATGAATCAGATATTCAACCTATTTTCACAAATAATTGCACATCCAGGGGATGTCATGTCTCTGGCAACGAAGGCAACGGTTTAAATCTTCAATTCGGCAATTCGTATAATGAAATTACGGGAATGAATACAACAAGTAATGCTCCACTCGTTATTGCCGGCAGTCCCGATATCAGTAAACTTATCTGGAAATTAGAAGGCGTAGATAACAACGGTGCGAACGTTTTCGGCAGCCGGATGCCGGCTGGAGGACCGTCTCTGAGTCAGACAACTGTTGATAAAATCAGACAGTGGATAAGTGACGGAGCGGTTCTCTCAGTTCTTGACGATGACAAGTCATTACCTGAAGGGTTTGAGTTAGAGCAAAATTATCCTAATCCGTTCAATCCGCAAACGACCATCGAATACACGATAGCCCGCAGAATCGGAGTAAAATTGACCGTATATAACATTCTCGGCCAAGAGATAGCTATTCTAGTAGATGAAGTTTTAAATCAGGGAGTTTATTCTCAGTTATGGGATGCTTCAAACCTCACCACAGGTCTATATTTTTATACTCTTGAGGCTGGTGGAGGTAAGACTACCAAAAAACTACTTTATCTCAAATAACCGCCACAAACTATTACGGCGAGCGGATATAAGGCGCTGTCGGAAATAAACGAAATCGGTTCTTCCGGTACGGATTCATAGTCACCGCGGACATTGTCGATATGGATCCATGAGAAGATAACTCCTCCTAAAGACCAGAGCAGAAGTTGAATTCCTATCAACAACCCGAGCTTGCGGTGCAATTTACGAATATTTTTGCTCAGTGTTTTTTTATTCATACAATTCCTTAATTCAGTACTGATTTTACTGAAATCTGAACATAAAACGTCTTACATTGTTGCAATAATTTAGTATGACAATCGTAATATTAATTAATAAAGGAAGAAAAGCATTGGAAAGTGATTGGAAGAATCGATTCGGAGAATGGGCGCTTGTCACCGGAGCATCTTCGGGATTAGGAGCGGACTTCGCCAGGCAGCTGGCAGGGAAAAAAATGAATATCATACTTGTTGCAAGACGAGTGGAACGGATGAATATTGTTGCGGAAGAGATAGAAAATGAATATGCAGTTCAAACACAGGTTATAGAACAGGATCTTATCAAGTCAGACGCAATTCCAAATATCATCAACGAAGTAGGTGATAAAGAGTTAGGTGTTCTTATCAATAACGCCGGATACGGTGTGCTCGGGAATTTTCATGAAAATGATTACGATTATCAGGTAGAGATGGTAAAGTTGAATTGTGTGGTTCCGGTTGCTCTTACACATGCATTTATTGAGCCAATGGTCAAACGAGGAAAGGGAGCTGTGATATTCTTAGCGTCCACGGCTGCGTATCAAGCTGTGCCGTTCTTTAGCGTCTATGCGGCCACGAAGAGCTTCAATCTGTTCCTTGCAGAGGGATTGTGGGGAGAATACAGAAAGAAGGGAATAGCTGTTATGGGATTATCACCTGGTTACACTGAAACAGAGTTCCAGTCGCACGCCCATATTAAACGCACAAAAGGTCCAACAGCGGCGAAATCCGAAGATGTAGTGGAATTGGCTATTCGCAAGTTGGGAAAAACACCATCCGTCGTTCATGGCGTCGTAAATTATTTAGGCGCTTTTTCCGCACGATTAATTCCGAGGGCGACTTCAGTGAAGCTCGCTGGAGCGCTGATGAAAATGATGAGACCCGGATTATGATTTACCGGGAAGTGATACTCTTTCTTCGAGAAACCGCTTCACTATCAGATCCGAGTTTTTAACGGACTTCACCATGAATATTTAATATCGCTGATCTCTGTTACGGAGAGATTCCAATTAGAATTTGAACGCCTGAGTCTTTCAGTCAATTCTCTTAATATGAGAGAACATGCTACCGAAACGTTAAAGCTTTCTGTAAATCCATACATGGGAATAACGACAGAGTAATCTGAATTTGCTAAAGCCTCATCGCTCAGTCCATTTTCCTCAGTGCCGAAGAGTAATGCGATTTTATCATCAACAGTTATGCTGTCCAGACTTTTAGAATGCTTATCCGGGGTGGCAGCAACGATGGTGTAGCCAGCATCCATACCCTGACTTATCAGTACTTCTGCCTCTCTTAACTTAATAATGATCTTTTCTGTGGTGTACTTCCTTGGTCTCATCTTCATGCCTCCTTTTAGTTGAAAATATACTAAATGTGTAACTCTGTAACTGTTCCAACTTTAGGGGGAAAGGTCAAAGTAAAAATTAGTAAATCTACAAATATTAGCTACAAAGAGTAAAAACAAAACTCGCAAAGTGTTTAACTCTACGGGTTAATTGAGCGGGGTCGACGAGACTCGAACTCGCAACTTCCGGCGTGACAGGCCGGTGCTCTAACCAATTGAACTACGACCCCGTTTAGATCGGGTTTAGATTATGTTGCTTCACTGGGAGAATTTTTCTTCTCTTTGTAAATGATGGCAAGAGGAATCAAGATCATATATCCCACAGCCAAGAAAAGAATCGAAACGGTCAAAGCCTGTTGACTGTAAACCTCCGAATTCCACATCAAAATATATCCTATGATAATGAGCGCCAATCCACCGAAAAAGAGTTGATAGTTCCTTTTACCGTAGGGGATATCTCCGCCCATTATTCTTTTTGATGCTTTTTTTCTCTTTACCATTTCTAAACCGCTGCTAATATAGATTGGGTGCGAACAGGTGTCAAGCAAAAGATTATGTAGAATGTGAATCGGATTAAGTTTGACTATCTGATTAAAAATAATAACTTTGATAAGTGTAAATTTAACATGTAATCAGTTACATTTGAGAGACTTAAGGAATGGCATTTTACGAGAAATATTTTAAAAGTATATATGAAAACCTTCAAAGTGTAGAAAGTTCTGCGCTTGACGAGGCAGTTGCTCTCTTGAATGAGACCTCTGACGCGGGTGGAAAAGTTATATTTGGCGGGAATGGCGGCAGCTCCGCAATGGCGAGCCATGTAGCCGTCGACCTCACCAAAAACGCCGGGATAAGAGCTATCAATTTTAACGAATCGGATTTGATTACTTGTTTTGCCAATGATTATGGTTATGAAGAATGGATAAAGAAATCAATAGAATTTTACGCTGACCCGGATGATATGGTAGTTTTAATATCGAGCAGCGGAAGATCTCAAAATGTAATAAACGCAGGCAAGATCGCTAAAGAAAGAGGAATGAAACTTATCACATTCAGCGGATTTCAATCTGATAATCCTTTGAGAGCTCTCGGCGATCTGAATTTTTGGGTGGACAACAACGAATATAACATTGTAGAGATGACACATCACGTTTGGCTTCTTGCGATGATCGACCGAATCATCGCTTCCCGATCTTAAGAGTTGCAAAAAATGATATTTATGGCTTTATTCCTGCAATAAATTACATAATTTTTCTTTCTTTTAAACCTAATTAAGAAAAATACGGGGGTGGCAGTTTATTGCCGATATATGCAGTAATTAACAACAATTCTTGAGCAATATTCCGTAGAACAGAGTGAAATAACCTAATTAAGTTACATCTCATAATGATGGCACGATGTTTGTAAATTATTTTTACGTTAAAATTAAAGTTTGAATAGATATCAAGCGATAAGGAATTATGGGTTTACACAAAGTAGTGTGGAAAGTGAAAGTAGAAGAATAAAAGTTCACAATTATATGAATCAAAGGGGAAAAATCAGGGCCTCAGCGCAGTCAGAAAATTGGTATTATTGCGTTGATGAAATTTCAAGAAACGGAAAAATCGCTTGACAAATGTTTATTTTAAGCTAAAATGGATTGTAATGAGAAACCAATATGCCGGAATTCTTAATGAAAAATAAAATATTAACGATCATATTCAGCGTTATCCTCTTCAGCAGCTTATTGTTTGCCGGCTCGATCCTGGTGAATTTTGAAGCATTTGCTATGGATAACAGTATTCAGCTGGAATGGGATTCCGGGCAGGAGATAAATCTTTTAGAGTATCAGATCGAGCGGAGCGCGTCGGGTGGAGAATTCGCGCCTATAGGAAACCATTCGCCTAAAGGATCTAATTCTCATTATACCTATCTTGATGAAACGGTATTTGCCAAAATAACTGATCGCACATATAGCTATCGAATCAAAATAGTAGATAAAGATCAAAGTTTTACTTATTCTCCTGTGGTGACAGTTACGCCTATTCTATCCACCGCCAGAGAAACTTGGGGAAGTATTAAAGCTATTTTCAGGTAGGTGGTCAGAACAACAACTTGTGAAGCCGGCTTCTGAAGTGCGGCTTTTTTATTTTACAATCCGAATATTTTTTTTCACTTGATCTGTCGATAAAATTATAAGGCTTTTATCTTGACATTATATTAACCTGTATATAATTTTCGTGACTTGAAAGGATGGAGTATATTACTTGAATAATGTTGGGGAAATAGGCATCATAGGCGGTTCAGGCTTCTATGATATAGATGGATTCGAGAAGGTGGAAGTAGTCCGTCAAGAGACTCCCTGGGGTGAACCTTCAGGTGATTTTTCCGTTTACAAGTATTCAGGTAAAGATATAGTTTTCCTGGCAAGACATGGAGAAGGTCATCGTTTATTACCTTCAGAAATTAATTATCGCGCGAATATCTATGGAATGAAAATGTTAGGCGTTGAACGGATCATCTCTGTATCGGCAGTCGGCTCCTACAAAGAAGAGATAGCTCCCGGCGATATCGTGATCATTGATCAGTTTTTCGACAGAACGAAACGAAACGAAGGTACTACTTTTTTCGGGGACGGTTTTGCGGCTCACGTCTCTTTTGCCGAACCTGTTTGTCCCGTACTTTCGGAACTGCTCTATGATTCGATCGGTAAAACAGAGGTCAGAGTCCATAAGAACGGAACTTATGTGAATATGGAAGGCCCCGCTTTTTCGACGAGGGCGGAGAGTCTGTTTTTCAAAAAGCAGGGAATGGACGTTGTCGGTATGACAAACATATACGAGGCGCGGTTAGCAAGGGAAGCGGAGCTGTGCTATTCTACTATAGCATTGGTGACCGACTACGATGCATGGCATGAAGAGTTAGAGGCTGTGAGCGTCAGAGAGGTTATTGGTAATTTAGTGGAAGCTACCAAATTTGCAAAAGAGGGAATAAAAACTGCGATGAGCGAAATCCCTCCGGAACGTAACTGTGAGTGTAAAACCGCATTGAGCAATGCGGTGATCACCGATAAAATTGTGATCGATTCCGAAACAAGGAAGAAATTATCTTTGTTAATCGATAAATATATTAACTAATAGGAGGGTATTGAAATCGAGGAGAGAGGAATGTTGACTGAAATAGAACTCGAGGGAATTATCGGCGAGTTAGAAAATTCGATGTCGGAAATGTTTCCCGACGTTAGCATTACAAATTATGTCAAAGAAGCTGAGGGAGCAATAGTAGTGTATATTTCAACACCCAACGATGATATTTCGGAGATCGAGGACGAATTAGCCACCAAATCGATTGAAATCGATACGGAATATAATAGCGAATTTATCTTTGTAGTCAAAAACGAACTTTTGGATGATCCTGCAGCTGACTGATAAACTATACCATGATAAAAAAAGAAAACAGTAAGATAGATTTTATAGCCCTCGAAAAAGAAGTACTCGAGAGATGGGGTAAAGAAGATACCTTCAACAAACTCCGGGAAAAGAATCGAGGAAATAAGACTTTTTCATTTCTTGATGGTCCGATAACCGCTAATAATCCTATGGGCGTCCACCATGCGTGGGGACGGACATATAAGGATATATTCCAGCGATATAAAGCAATGCGGGGTTTCGATCAACGGTATCAGAACGGATTCGATTGTCAAGGATTGTGGGTAGAAGTAGAGGTAGAAAAAGAACTCGGATTCAATACCAAAAGAGATATTGAAAAATATGGAATCGCTAAATTTGTGGAGAAGTGTAAAGAGCGGGTAAGGAAATATTCTGCCATACAGACCGAGCAATCAATTAGACTCGGTTATTGGATGGATTGGGAAAATTCTTACTTCACTTACTCGGATGAAAATAACTATACGATCTGGTCTTTCCTTAAAAAGTGTTATGAGAGAGGGTTAATTTATAAAGGGGATGACGTGATGCCATGGTGTCCGCGATGCGGCACTTCACTCTCCGAGCATGAAATATCGACCGAAGGATATGTAGAGATCAAGCACCCAAGCGTGTTTGTGCAATTCCCGCTGATAGGAAGGGAGAATGAATACCTACTTGTTTGGACAACGACTCCCTGGACGCTTGCGGCAAATGTGGCAGCCGCGGTAAAGGATGAGATCGATTACGTTAAGGTCGATAATGAGGGTAAAACAGTTTACCTGGCAAAGAACAGAGTTAGTGAGTTGAACGGCGATCTCAAAATTCTCGAGAACCTCAAGGGTAAGGATCTTATCGGCTGGGAATACGATACGCCGTTCAAGGAAATTCCTGTTCAGGAAGGGATTGAGCATAAGGTAATTAGCTGGGACGAAGTTAGTGAAGGAGATGGAACCGGAATAGTGCACATAGCACCCGGATGCGGAAGGGAAGATTACCGTCTCGGAAAGGAGTATGACCTCGCAATTATTAAGACATTGGATGAAGCAGGAAACTATTTAGATGGTTTTGGAGAGCTATCGGGTAAGAATGTATCGGAAGTAAACGACTGGATATTTAATAATCTCAAAGAGAAAAACCTGCTCTACCAGAAAAGAACCGTCAGCCATAGATATCCTGTGTGCTGGCGGTGCAAAACGGAGTTGGTCTTCAGATTAGTGGATGAATGGTTCATATCAATGGACGAGCTTCGAGATGATATTAAGGCGGTGACTAAAAAAATTAATTGGATGCCTTCATTCGGCTTGGATAGAGAGCTCGATTGGCTCAAAAATATGCAGGATTGGAACATTTCAAAAAAGCGTTACTGGGGTTTGGCGCTGCCGATTTATGAATGCAAATCATGCGGTCATGTAGATGTGATAGGAAGTAAGGAGGAGTTGAAAGAAAGAGCGGTCTCGGGTTGGGACAAGTTCGAAGGAAAATCTCCTCATAAGCCTTTTATAGATGAAGTTAAAATATCCTGCTCGAAGTGCGGTAAAGAGGTTTCTCGCATTCCTGATGTCGGCAATCCGTGGCTTGACGCAGGGATCGTTCCATATTCGACTCTCAAATATAACTCGGATAAAGAGTATTGGAATAAGTGGTTCCCGCCGGACTTTATCACGGAATCTTTTCCGGGACAATTTAGAAATTGGTTCTATACTTTGCTTGCGATGAGCACAGTCATGGAAAATCGGGAACCGTTCAAAAATGTGCTGGGTCATGCGCTCGTAAAAGATTCTAAGGGAAACGATATGCACAAGACGGCCGGTAACTCGATTCCGTTTGAAGAAGCTGCCGATTCTATGGGCGTAGATGTTATCAGGTGGGTATATGCCGCTCAAAATCCTTACAGCAATTTACTGTTCGGATACGATAGCGCGGATGATGACCGCCGAAAAATGCTGACATTGTGGAACGTTTACACTTTTTTCACAACCTACGCATCGATAGATAACTATGACCCGAATAAGCGGACTCCCGTAGCGGACAGAACCGAACTTGACCGGTGGTTGCTATCCAAAACCAATCTTCTCGTGAAGGAAGCAACCAAGGAATTGGACGGCTATCAGTGTGTTAATGTGATGAGGAAAACGGAGAAATATCTAAATGATCTTTCTAACTGGTACGTGCGACGTTCGAGAAGAAGATTTTGGAAGAGTACCAATGATATAGATAAATATCATGCTTACGATACGCTTTACGAATCGCTCGTTACTCTGATCAAAATATTGGCGCCGATAATACCCTTTCTCACGGAGAAAATTTATTCAAATTTGGTACGCGGCAAAATCGTTGGCGCTCCCGATTCGGTTCATCTCTCGGATTGGCCGGAAGCGGATGAGCAACTGATTGATGAGAAACTGATGAAATCCATTGATACGGTCATTAAAGCGGTAGAGTTAGGCAGAGCTGCAAGGAATAAGGCGCAGCTGAAGGTTAGGCAGCCTCTTGGAGAGATACATTTTTTCACTGAGTCATCTGAAGAAAAAGAAGTGCTGAATTCTCTTTCAGAACAGATCCTTGAAGAGCTGAACGTTAAAAAACTGACTGTCCTCAATGACATGAACGAACTCGCTGTTCTGCGCGTCAATCCTAATTTCAAGGCATTGGGGCCTTCATTCGGCAAGGATGCTCAAAAAGTCGCTGAACTTATAAAGAACTTGGATGCGGAACAATTGAACAGTGAATTGAGTAAAAAGGGCAGTTTCACTATAGAACTTGAATCGGATGCAATCGAAATAACGAACGAAATGGTCACTTTTGAGCATGAACAGACCGAGGGAATAAGTGTGGTTGACACGGATGGCATGACTGCGGCATTGAGCACGCTGTTGACGCCGGAATTGGTCAGACAGGGTATGGTGAGGGACCTTGTACACGATATTAATAATTTGCGAAAAGAAGCGGATTTTGATGTATCTGACAGAATAAATATGTATCTTTCAATGGACGGTGAGTTATTGGAAGCTGTCAAGGAACATGAAACTTATCTGTCGAACGAAGTATTGGCGGAGAGTATTAAATACGATTATGAAGACGGAGAATTTAACCAGGAAATCGAAATACGGAACAATAAGGTAATGATCGGAATCGAGCGAACCTCGAGCAAAAGCAAGGCATGAATAAAAAAGATAAGGCATATTATAAGAAACTGATTCTTGAAAAGCGGGAAGGGCTTTTGGTGGAGTTGGGATCATTGAAGGAAACAGCATTAGACGAATCATCTCGCCCATCCTCCGGGAATTCATCGAGCTACTCTTATCATATGGCTGATCTCGGAACCGACTCACAAGAGAGAGAAAAAGCTTATTTATTTCTTGCGCGCGAAAACAAGTATATGAGATATTTGGACGAAGCTCTTGAACGAATCGAGCGTGGAGGCTACGGAGACTGCAAAGTTTGTGGAAAGCCGATTCCTAAAGCAAGATTAAAAGCAGTTCTTCACGCGACAATGTGCGTTCCGTGCAAAACCGAACATAAAGAAAATAACAGTTAATAAAGCAGGACACTTATCGTGTTAAAGCCGCTCTCAATTTCAGGGTTGGTCGTAATCTTAGATCAATTAACAAAAAATATAGTAAAATCCACCATGGAATTAGGCGAGTCTTTTGATATTATCGGGACGTTTCTGAAATTTACGTTTGTTGAAAACAAGGGATTG
>SORT01000022.1 GCA_004402895.1 Fidelibacterota bacterium MT.SAG.3
CAATTACACGGCTGAAAAGTTCGCTTTCCGGATAACTGTCAATGAAGGACTGAAAAGCCGCATACGCTTGTGGCTCTTTTTTCAATTTTAAGAGACAAAGTCCGATTTTGAACTGAGCATAATCATTTTTATTGCTCTGAGGGTAAGTTAAGACGATTTCGAATGCGCTAAGCGCCCTTTTGTAGTTTCCTAAGCCGAAATACGCTTCCCCGATCCAGTATTGAGAATTATCTGAGAGTTCATGCGAGTCATCAACGTTGATCAGCTGTTCAAATCTCGTGATCGATTCTTCATAATTACTGTCAAAATAATATGTTAAGGCCGTTTTGTATAGACCCTCTATATTTTCGGAGTTTAACTCAGCAGGAGCTGTTGCGGTCGAGTTGGTCGTGATGTATCTGTTGGAATAATTTTCTAAAGTGCTTAATCGAGAGCTTCTCTCTTCAATTCTCTTTTGAAGGGTTTGATTTAATTGTCCTGCAATTTTGAGATTTTCCTTCAACTCTATTATCTCCGATTGGAGTATGATCACAGAAGAGCGGAGATCCATAATCTCTACATTTTGAGAAACCACATCGTTTCGTGATGTTTGCGGCTTGGCGCTTGGGTTTGAACCTCCACAACCGAGTAATGATGCTGAAAACAGGAATATTGTAAATATCTTACTCATATTCCTCCCAATCTATGGCGTAAGAATAGCCAATAAATGTTCCTATAGTTCGAGGAATATAAATCTCAAATGTTCCCGTAGCGCCCGGAGGCAGTGTGGTGTCGGTAGTTACGCCGCTTGCATAGGTATATTGAGCTCCATTTACAAAAGTGGTAAAGGTTTCGGTGTTTCCCGACCAATCTTTTCTGATGATGAAATTTATTTTCACAAAGTCAGCGCGTTTGTTGCCTGTGTTTTTTAGAATACCATTGAAAATTGTATTACCGCTTCTGTCTTTTTTCTCTTTGATCGGGCTTTCTATAACAACGTTAGCCAGTCCCCTCTCAGTAGATGAGGGTGAATAACCACCCATGGTCGACCTTGCCGCGTTTGGGCTGCTCGAAAGCGGCATCGGTTTTGAAATCAGTGGATCTGTCGCCGAAAATTCAGGCCTATTTTCTAAAATTCTGCTTATTGAATTCCTTTGGAGAACCAAACTTCCGATAAGAGTTTCGATCTTAACAAGCCGCTCGTCCTGGTAAACAACATTTCCGTTGAAGATGGTCCCGTTAGTCAAAACAATTTTCTTATTGAATATATTTTGCGGGTCACGCCACATCTCTGAACGATTATTAAGATTAGTAATTTCTGAATTTAAATGAGCTATTTCTGCCTGGAGTCTTTTTATTTCAAACCGTATTTCAGATATATCTTGTGCCGTTGACCTGGCGCCGACGCGTTGTGTTACTAAACCACCACTCGAAGAAGGTTGAATTGTCCCTGTTTGCTGACCAGCGGCTCCGCCTTGTGTCTGACCCGCAACGGCTTGAACATCGCCGCTTCCCTGCTCGGTTTGAAATAGAGGAGTTACCTCCTGTCCGTCTCCATTATCATCGCCACTTATTCCGAATGGCTTTAATATAGCGCCACATGCTGACAATGTAAGAACAAGATAGATCGTAAAGAGAGTTGATGCGATTTTTTTTGTGTACTTGGTTTTGTTCATATTTATCCTCAAAGTCGTAAACATATTCCGGTTAGAAATTTTTACTATTTGGAATATATTTAGTTGGACAAGGGGAAGTCAAGAGAAAATCAACAAAAAAATAAATAGATAGAAGAAAAAATGCAAAATAAGTTGCACCTATACAATATAATGTGTTTAATAAAATAATATATCTATATGATACAATGGTGCATTTAATTAATTGTTGGGGAAATGACCGATTTTTATAGAAAATAACGAATAAACATACTTCCGATCAGCTTAATGATGGATAAAGAAGAGTAAAAATATTTTAATTATATTTTAATATCTGACAATAAGGCAAAACATTTATCACTCAATCTGAGTCTAATTCAGTGACAATGTGAAACTCTGCGAAACTGTTATCGTAAGTAAGTTATAACAGAATAAAATGCCACCGCATATCTTAAAACTCAGTCAACATGGGCAATTTTATTTGATTGTTAATTGCTCCTAATATAAGTAATTTTAACAATCATGACAAATAATTTATTCTTGCTACCAGTATTATCGGTATTATTTATTATTAGTTGCAGTGGAGAAATAATTAAAGAAAAACAAGTACTTACGCCAGTTATTCCATTGAAATTCGGCGAATCACATTTGTTTACTAAATATGGACTCACCGTTGAATTTAAAAAAATTGATACAGACTCTTTTGCCTTAATATTTCTATTGCAGAATGACTCGACAGAAAATGATTCCCTTCCGGCGAATATAAATGAGATAATTTTAGGCATCTCGCTTCGATCAGAGGAAGTGGATTCGGGATTTAAGCTAATTTTTACGGATAATTATACCCAGCTCGCAATTCGGTCCATAAAATCCCGATTTGAGCCTCTTTTCCATCAAGCAATCGAAATAATATTTAATCAATCCTTCAATTCCGCCTTAAATACGGTTGATGGAATAGATCCGGAGGATCTACAGCGGTATAGTTCAGATAAATTCGTTACATCAAGGATGGCATGTATAATTATTGGAAATTTTGAAGTTGGGCAGCTCGAAGCTCTTATTGAGAGATATTTTCATGATAGAACCGTTGGAACCGGTTTAAAAATCGGTTTTAACTATCCTTTGGACAACATATTTTTTAAAAATACCGGAATTGATTCCACAGAATCCGACAGCCTAAGTTCAGGATAAAATATGAAAAATATGTATGTTTTGATGGCAAGAGGAGATAAATACGATGAAACATGAGATTCAAAACAGGCTTGTAACAGCTCCTGCGGGATCAGAAGTCTCCGTTGCTTATGAAAATCTGCAAACGGGGAGCAAGATGTTCGTTAACGCAAAAGAACAGATGCACGCCGCAAGTACATATAAGACAGCGTTGATGATCGAAGTATATAAGCAGACAGCAGAGGGAAAGATCTCTTTAACAGATTCGATAGATGTTGTTAATTCATTTAAGAGTATAGTAGATGATTCCGAATATGCGATGGATATCGGTGAAGATTCTGATGATTCTGTTTACGAGCTTATAGGCAAAAAGGCATCCTACTTCGATCTAACATACCAGATGATAACGGTTTCGAGTAATTTGGCGACCAACCTGTTGATGAATGAGGTTGGGGCTAAGAATATAATGAAAACACTTGAAAGCATTGGTGTTAAAGAGATGCAGGTACTCCGTGGTGTCGACGATTTGAAAGCTTATGAATTGGGATTGAATAATACAACGAATGCGGAGGATATGCTTAGATTGATGATAGCGATAGCAAAAGATGAAGTAGTTTCACCGTCAGCGTGTGCGGAGATGAGAAAGATGCTCTTAGCGCAGGTTGACAATTCAAAGATTCCGGCTAAACTTCCCAAAGAGGTGAAGGTGGCACATAAGACAGGAAGTATCACGAAAATCGATCATGACGTTGCAATTATTTATCCCCCGAAAGGTCCTGTTTACTCTCTTGTCGTTCTAACCAGGGGTATTAAAGAACATAAGGATGCCGAAGAACTGATTGCAGATATTTCTAAAATAGTTTATGACAGAGTGGCAAAAAAATGAAATTATCTATTGAATCGGAACTGTTTAGGTCATAAAATCATTGTTCATTAAAACTAAAAATAAATTATGAAAGAGAGGTAGAAAACCGATGAAAGCCATTATAATTCCAGAGCATGGAGGAGTGGAAGTTCTTAAATATGACACTGGTTATCCAACTCCTTCGCCGGATAAAGGCGAAGTATTGATAAAAGTTTCCGCAACGGGATTAAATCGGGTTGATATCTTCGTACGAATGGGTTATCCAGGAATAGAAATCACATTACCACACATTCCGGGCGGGGATATTGCAGGAACGGTCGCCGAAGTAGGCAGCGGCGTAGAAGGTGTGGAAATAGGCTCAAGAGTAATGGTATATTCGCTTCTGACATGTGGAGAATGCATTTTATGTCTTGAAGGCAAGAGAAATCTCTGTCTTAATTGGAAATGTATAGGAATGCAGGAAAAGGGAGGTTATGCAGAATATGCTGTTGCTCCGGCTGAAAACATCATTCCGTTACCGGATTCTGTTTCATTTGAAGATGCAGCAGCTTGTTCTATCGCCGGACTGACGGCGTATCATGGAATTAAAACGGTCGGCGAATTGCAAAACGGGCAATCCTTCTTTATCTGGGGAGGATCAGGCGGACTTGGAACACTTGCAATACAAATAGCCAAGCATCTCGGAGCAACTGTTTATACGACGGGAAGTTCTGACGAGAAGATAGAAATTATGAGAAGTTTGGGCGCCGATCATGCATTCAACAGATTAACTCAAGATGTCCCCGCAGAAATACGAAAAACAGCACCGGTTGGTCTTGATCTTATAATGGATTATGTCGGACCTGAAACATTTACAACTAGCTGGGAGTTGTTGAAAAAGGGCGGAACAATGCTATTATGCGGTATTCTAACCGGTCGGGAAACAAATTTGAATATTCAATTCACATATTTGAGGCATCTGAGCATTAAAGGGCTGAATCTTGGCACGATGGATGAGCTGAAAGAGTTGATTGATTTAGTAGCTGACGGAACTCTCAAACCATATATCGGTGAACGGTTTCCTCTTGAAGAAGCCGCGGAGGCTCAGAAAATGATGGAAGAAAATCGGCATATAGGCAAAATTATACTTAAGCCGTAAAATGGCCGAAAAAATCGGTGAGCATATCGTTGGAATGTCTAAGTCGATCGCTTAAAGCTCTGGCAATATTAAGTGATATGGTAGCGAGAACCTTCGGATCTTTGTCAAATATATCAGCCAATGATTCTCTGCTTATGCTCACCATTTTCAAATCAGAGTCGGCCCTGACGGTTGCGGATCTTGGCTTCATGTCCACAAGCGACATCTCTCCCAACATCATGCCGCGCTTCTCGGACTGAGCAATTTTAATAGTAGATCCTTCGCCGGCGCTCTTCTCAATTTGTACTTTTCCTTCAATGACAACATAAAGTTCTCCCCCCTCTTCGCCCTCCGTCATAATTACATCGCCTTCAGAAAACGAAACCTCTTCGGCTACATCGAGAACGCCGGAGAGCTGTTCGGTCGAAAGTCCTGAAAAAATTGAAGCACTGAACAATAGATTTTTATTTTCTTCGCTTATCATTTATAGGTCTCCTCTAATAAACTTATCGCAAAATACAGTTAAATGTTAAGCAATTTCGTTTTAAATACAAAGTATTAACGAACGAAGGTTGAGTCTATAATTCTATAAATGTTTTTTTATCTACTCACTGATTTCTGACAAGAGATTATCTATGTCTAAAGACTTAGTGAAAATTTCAAGGTCGCCATTTTCCTTCCAAGGCCAAAGTTCTTCGGGTTTATCATAATAAAGCTCAACGCCGTTCCCGTCAGGATCCGAGAGATAGATAGCTTCCGAGACGCCATGATCCGCGGCTCCCTGCAGGGGATAGTCGGCATTCAACAGTGTTTTTAATGCTCTGGCAAGCTCCTTTCTGTTCGGATAGAGTATTGCCGTATGATATAATCCGGTGTGCCCAGGCGGTGTCGGCGTTCCTCCTTTGCTTTCCCATGTATTTAAACCGATATGGTGGTGGTAACCGCCAGCAGATATAAAAGCGGCTTGATCTCCTATCTTCTGAATTAGCTCAAACCCGAGTAGATCACGGTAAAAAGAAAGCGCTCTCTCGAGATCCGCAACTTTAAGATGAACATGTCCTATCCGTGTATCGGGATGAATGCTCAACTTAATTTTCTGAAAATAATTGATCTGTCTTGGCAGCCATAATAAAATCGTTTTTATGAAGACCTTTGATTTTATGCGTCCACCAAGAAACTTTGACTTTCCCCCACTCGGTCAATATCGCCGGATGATGTCCTTCCTCTTCGGAAATTATACCGACTTGTATGGAAAAAGCCATTGCATCGACAAAATTACCGAATCTATAAGAATTTTCGAGCCTGTTGATTCCATAAACTTCAAGCAGTTCCCAATCAGGGATTGTGGGTTTAAGCTCTGATATTTCTTCATCTGTTACAATTGGTGAGTCTTTATTGCATGCGACGCATTTCATCTCTGTCAACTTTGTCATTTTATATCCTTTCAAGGTAGAATATTAATAAACATCTGTAGTTAGATAATATTTTACGAAAAGCAAATGCTAATACAAAAGAAAAATTTTCTGAATGGAAAATCTTATTGATCAAATTCTGATTACATTACCTCTAATTCGGCACGATTGATTTTTTCCTATTTACCTCTTTCGCCATAACCTAAACATTTCTATCCCGTCATCGGTGGTTTAGATTTAAACGGGCTGAGGAATTTAGGTTTCCTGATTCCGAGTTTGACTAAATCAGCGTCTTCTCTAAACTGACATCTTCTCCACTTCTTTATAACGAAAACAACTCTTAATATGGTCGTTGACGATCCCTACACTCTGCATGTGTGCGTAGCAGGTTGTAGGGCCCACGAATTTAAATCCTAAATTTTTCAGCTCCTTTGACAGAGCTTCCGATTCAGGAGTCACGGCGGGCATATTTTCAACGGTTTTATAGACGATTTTTCGTTTAGGTTTAAACTGTTGCAAAAAATTGTTATAGCTGCCGTGCGTTTCAGCCAATTCTAAAAACCTACCCGCATTGTTGATAGCTGCCCGAATTTTTAGATTATTGCGAATAATTCCCACGTCTTTGAGCAATCTTTTAACATCTTTCTCGCCGAAGGCGGCAACTTTTTTCGGATTGAAGCCGGCGAACGCTTTTCGAAAACCCTCCCTCCGGTGAAGTATCGTTCGCCAGCTCAAACCAGCCTGAAAGACCTCCATGAGATGATGCTCGAAATGAGTTCTGTCGTCGCTGACAGGAACGCCCCACTCGGTGTCGTGATACTTTATCATCAGAGGGTCGTTCGCGTTCCAAGGACAACGGGCTTTTTCTTTCACGAAAAAGCCCGATAAAAATTAGTTTTATAAAAATGAAAAGCTATAATTTTTCTTCTTTGTCACCCGACTCCTTTTCATCGGAGCTTGAATCATCTGCGCCGCCTTCTTCCGATTCTTCCTCTCCCTCTGAATCGCTTTCAGCTTCAGGCGAAGGATCAGGATTTGATTCTTCTTCTGCCGGTGCTTCCGGCTCAGAGGCAGGTTCAGGTTCGGGACTTGAAGCATCTTCTGCCGGAGCTTCGGGCTCCGGTTCAGGGGCAGGCTCCGGCTCTGGAGTAGGTTCGGGTTCGGAAACAGGCGCTGCTGCGGCCGAGGCTACAGGCTCGGCTGCAGAACCGTCATCTGTAGCTGCATCGGTAGAGGCTTCACCGGTGTAGATAGCGCCCATCACTCCGCCATACGCAAAGTGCGCTACAACCGTTCCCACGATCGCCATCATTCCACCCGAAAAGATCTCCATCCCCATCATAGGCATAGCCATAAAATTCATCACAGCCCAAGGGATAAGACTGTAGATCATCCCCCGCTTCCAACCGTCGGTGGGAAGCCTGTCAATAAGAAATGCGGCATAGATCCAGGTAAGAATAATTCCGTTAACGAAGTGCATGATCCATCCCACCATCTCCGGCATCCCCATCTGCATACTAAGCATTTTGCCGATGTTCATTTCGGGTATCCCCATCATAGGCGCCATGAACATAAATGCCGTCATAGCAGCAGTTCCGGCAACCGCCGCAATAATTAGTTTCTTGAAGTCAACTTTACCCATTGGATATCCTCCTGTAGGTTGTTTTCGGCTTAAAATCGTGTTTTTCGGTTCTCGCCATTTTTTTGTTATTAATTACTTAAGGTAGATACGATAAGTTACGGAAAATTCACTGAACGGCAAGGGGATTATGAGAGGTGTCCCATGAATGATATTTGAACTTCCTTCTTGCATTTTCAGATATAAATCGTATCTTTTCTCCCTTCTTTTGGAGAGGAATGTTAGATTTGAAGGTTATGGAAATAGAGAATAAATAATGGCGGGAAGGATACTTATTATAGGATTAGACTGCGCTCCGCCGGAGCTAATGTTCGACCAGTTTGTCGACGATATGCCGAACTTCAAGAAGCTCATGAGTGAGGGTGTATACGGTGAGCTCGAGAGTGTGATTCCCCCCATCACCGTGCCTGCGTGGATGTGCATGATGACGAGTAAAACTCCCGGTCAGCTCGGCTATTACGGTTTCCGTAACCGGAAAGACCATTCGTACGATGCTTTGTATTTCGCAACGTCAACGGCGGTAAAAGAACCGCTGCTTTGGGAGATATTGAACCGACAGGGATGGAAAACGATAACGGTCGGAGTGCCGCAGACATATCCGCCCCGCCAGGTGAATGGAATTCAGGTCAGTTCGTTTCTTACGCCGAGTATTGAGAGTCAATACACATATCCTCCCCATATAAAAGAAGAGATCGCCGAGCTCGTCGGCGAGTATATGGTTGACGTACCGAATTTCAGGACAGACGATAAGGCGTATCTGCTGAAACAGATTTACGAGATGACGGAGAAGCGTTTCAAGGTCATACGAAGCTTCATGGACGAAAAGGAGTGGCGTTTCTTCATGTTCGTGGAGATGGGAACCGACCGCATACATCACGGAATTTGGAAATATTTCGATAAAACTCACCGCGCGTTTATCGAGGATGAAGAGTTAAATCCCGCTATGCTCGAATACTACAAATATATAGACAGAGAGATAGGCACACTTCTTGAACGGGTAGATGAGGACGATACCATTATGGTCGTTTCGGACCACGGCGCTAAAAAGATGGACGGCGGTATCTGTTTCAATGAATGGCTGATAAAAGAGGGTTATTTGACGGTTAAGGAATATCCTTCCGAACCGACCCGAATGACCTTCGATATGGTAGATTGGTCTAAGACCAAGGCGTGGGGCGACGGTGGTTATTATGGTCGGCTGTTCATCAATGTTGAAGGACGTGAGCCGGAGGGAATTGTGAAGCAGTCGGAATATGAGGCTCTCCGAAGTGAATTACAGGAAAAGATAGCGGCTATCACCGATCCGGACGGAGTAAATATTAACTCGGTAGCGCACAAACCGGAAGAGCTGTATCCGGTTGTAAATGGTGTCGCGCCTGACCTGATCGTCCTATTTGGCGATCTCTACTGGCGTTCGGTGGGAACGATAGGAAGCGGCAATATACATACTTTTGAGAATGATACCGGTCCTGACGACGCCAATCATGCCATGAACGGTATGTTTTTGATAAAGCATCCTGGAGTCGAGGGCGGAAGAAAAATTGAAGGGGCGAAATTGTTGGACATATCGCCTACACTACTGAAATTACATGGAATAGAAATTCCCTCCGATATGGTGGGAAAACCAATTATTTAAATTAAAGAACAGAATTAATGGCATCAACAGGTTTTTATAAGCAGGGAACGACACTCTGGATGACAGGGTTGTCGGGAGCGGGGAAGACTACAATCGCTAATCTTTTGGCGGAAAAACTGATCCGCCGTGGAGAAAAGGTAGAGATAATGGACGGCGACGTTGTCCGCACAAATCTGAGTAAGGGATTAGGCTTTAGCAAAGAAGACAGAGAGACTAATCTTATGCGGATCGGTTTCGTTTGCAGGCTGCTCTCACGCAACGGAACAATAGTAATAGCGGCGGCGATAAGTCCATACGACTATATCAGAAAAAATCTCCGAAAAGACGATGAAAATTTTGTTGAGGTTTATGTCAACGCGCCTATTGAAAAATGTATAGAACGAGACGTAAAAGGGCTTTACAAAAAAGCGTTGGCAGGAGAGATAAAACAGTTTACGGGAATTGACGACCCATACGAGGCTCCGGAAGACGCAGAGATTGAAGTGCATACGGATAAAGAAACTGTTGAAGAGTCGGTGGAATTCATCCTTCGCCGGATGGAAGAGTTGGGAAGAATAGAACCCGACAGATCGGATGAAGGATATTCGTCTGAGGAAGAGGCTTTTATACAGAAACGTTTAGAGGCGCTCGGCTACATTTAAATTGATAGACTTGCACACACATACATCGGCTTCGGACGGGACTTTGAGCCCCGAAAAGCTTATAACTCTTGCAAACAATCAGGGAATAGAAGCAATCGCGGTTACCGATCACGATACTATCGAGGGGCTGCCGGAGGCGTTGGAAACCGGTAAGCGATTAGGCATTGAAGTAATTCCAGGTATGGAATTAAGCGTAGAATATGGTCCCGGGTCGATGCATATACTTGGCTTGCTGATAGACCCTGAAGATAAAGGATTGAACGATGCTCTCACTAAACTTCAGGAGAGCCGGTCAGATAGAAATCCCCGGATTATCGAAAAACTTAATGAACTGAGAATACCGATAACAATGGAAGAAGTGGAAAAAATATCAGGGGGCGGACAAGTCGGAAGACCGCATATTGCGGCTGCGTTGGTAAAAAGGGGCCATGTCAAGAACATTCAGGAAGCCTTTGACAAGTACTTGAAAAAGGGTGCTGTAGCATATTTTGAAAGAGATCGTCTCACCAGGGAAAAAGCAGCAGATGCGATCCACGGCGCAGGCGGGCTTCTTATTCTTGCGCATCCGGGAACGTTGCGTCTGAATGGTTCTGCTTTTGACAATCTATTGTCGGAGCTGAAAGACTCCGGTTTCGACGGAGTAGAAGTATTTTATAATAATCATTCACATGTTGAAGAAGACAGGCTAATAAAAATAGCAGATAAGCTTGGGTTTATAATCTCGGGCGGTACGGATTTCCACGGTGATATTAAGCCGGCAATCAAATTAGGCGTCGGTTATGGCAATATGGCGATCCCATATGAAGTCCTTCAGGAGATGAAAGAGAGGGTATAGCTCCCGCCGTCTCGCTCTGAGGAGACATTCTCGTGCCTTCCAAGAAAATGATATTGTCAAAATCTCCCCGCAAGCGCGTTATAGTTATTGCAATCGACGGTGTGCCGTTCTCCTTTTTCCCCGCACTGAAGGAAATGAATCTGTCTCCAGTTCTATCGTCTCTGTATAAGAGGAATAAAATTCATTCGATGACCACAACGCTTCCGCCCGTGTCATCGGTTGCGTGGGCATCGTTTCTTACGGGCGTGAATCCCGGCGTACATGGAATAACAGGTTTCGTTGACAGGAGACAGGATGGATATTTGCCATTTGTACCAACCGCTGAAGATTTACAGGTTTCTACAATTTATCAGCATCTTTCACGGATAGGGCTAAGGGTCTGTTCGATCGGGGTTCCGGCAACGTTTCCGCCCGCTCCGATAAACGGAATATTGGTTTCAGGGTTTCTCGCGCCCAATCTTGAAAGGTCTGTTTATCCAAAAGAGGAAATTGAGACGTTAAAGTCATTTGACTATAAACTTGACATCGATGCGTGGTCGGCAAGGAGATCGGACGACTCTCTGATAGCCCAATTACCCAATGCAATTTCCGCTCGAATCAACACGGCAAACCACTATTTGAACAAAGAAAATTGGGATCTGTTTGTGTTTCATATCCTCGAAACTGACCGCTTACATCATTTTATGTGGTGCCAGATGATGGATAAAGAATCCACGGCGCTTGACTTGTTTTCTGTTTTGTACGGACAGATTGACAAATTCCTTCAAACTATTATGGAAAAGCTTTCAGAAGAAACGGTGTTGATAATTCTCTCAGACCACGGATTTACCGAACTTAAAAAAGATTTTTACTTAAACCGCTGGCTGATAGAGAGAGGATATCTTTCTCTTTCCGAGCAAAATGCGACGAACCTGTCGGGAATAACTCCGGGCAGCAAACTCTTCAGCATGGCTCCCGGAAGGATATATCTTCACCTTGAAGGTAAGACTCCAAATGGAACTATACTCAATGACCAGAACGCAGAATTGCTCAAAAGAGAGATTTCGGAATCCCTTGAAAATGTTCATGATCCGGAAACCGGGTCCAAGGTAATTCGGCAGGTCGTGGATATGAGAGAGGAGTGGAAATTAACCGGATTTGACGATTCGCCGCTGCAGCTCCCTGACTTAATAGCGATTCCGTCTCCCGGTTACGAGCTGAAGGGGGAGCTTTCGGGCAGTGATTTGTTCGGAATTGACAGGTTCAGCGGAATGCATGCATATGGAGACGCATTCGTTTATTTGAATGGTGAAGAGAAGGATGAAAAATTGGATATTACCGATATACAAGGAAAAATTTGTTCATTTCTCGGTGTGCAACAGATGAATGGGGAGTCGAATCAGACTTGACATACCTTCGCTATCTCAGTAAGTTACACTCAGTTATAAATGCCTCAGCCTAATAAAAATAAAAAAATCCTATTTCTTGACCGTGATGGTGTCATCAACGTTGAGCCTGAAGGTTATATAACCGATTGGTCGGATTTTGAGTTTCTGCCCGGTGCGCTTGACACCATAAAACGCGCGACAGATGAGGGATACAGGATTATAATCATTTCGAACCAATCGGCGATAGGCAGGGGGATGTGCAGCAAAGAAAAAATTGACGAAATAATGTCCAATATGGTTGAAACGGTTGAAGCACACGGCGGAAAGATCGAGGACATATTTTATTGTCCACACACTCCGGAAGATATGTGCAAATGCCGAAAACCTAAGCCCGACCTCTTTTTTCAGGCGGCGGAAAAATATAATATCAAACTGACAAACACCTGGTTCGTCGGAGACAAGCTGACCGACGTTGCAGTCGCTATGAGGGTCGGCACAAAACCTATTCTTATCAGCGGAGGTAAACCCGTGCCGGATATATCGGTTACAGAGGATGACGCTGCAGCAGTTGTTAATAATCTATCGGAAGCGTTTGAGTATCTATTATCCATGGACAGATTAAGAGCTGTAACCGATGCTTAAGCAGGCCGGCAAGCACTGCATTTTTTTTCTAATGCTCGCTATTTCCTCACAATCGTTAATTGCCGGGCTTAAAGAGACTCTTCCTACATATCATTGGGCGTATCAATATATGGAAGAATTGAGATTAAGGGGGTTTTTCAGCGAGATTAATTTTGCAAAACGACCGTTTACGAGAGGTGAAGTCGCAAGTGCATTGGTCGATCATCTGATAGCGGGATGGGCTACGGACGATATACCCAAAGCTGTATGGTTGCTAGATGAACTGTATGAGGAATTCGCGGCGGAGATGAATTTTATCAGAAAGGATGACTCGAGTGACATCTTCTCTATAGGGCTGTTGACGCAAGCTGATGTTGGAAGCAACGGTGAAGAAACCGATGACAGTGAAAGCTTCCGGATAAAGGGCGGATTTCAGGTAGGGAAGAATTTTGGAGTTTATAATACGATGAATTTTGACAGCGATCTTGCGAAAGATCCGACGTATGTAGGTCGAAAGTGGCGCGGTATGTCGGCGTTCACTGAGCAAGGCTATATGCAATATGAAAGTTCCCAGTTCAGTGTTCTTTTCGGCAGAGATTTCAAACGTTGGGGGATAGGAAAGCGAGGTACACTGCTGATTTCAGACTATTCACGTCCGATGGATCAACTGTCCGCCGAATTGAGGATAGGTTCTGTGGAGTTATCGTTTATTGCCGCTGAGTTGGACAGAGTTAATGGCATGAGACGTTTCCTATCTGCGCACAGAGCCGATATAAGCATCGGCAATTCGCTGAATATAGGAATCTCGGAACTACTTATCTATGGCGGTGTCAATGCTAGTCCTATTGCTGCGTTCACAAATCCGGCGCTTGTATTTCATGGTGAGAATCTTAACGATTTATCTCAGTCAAATACTTTAGGAGCTATAGACCTGCTCTGGTATCCAAAGCTGAATTGGCGGTTGAGCGGCGCTATTTTGAATGATGATATCCAACTCGACAACAAGGAATTAGGAGATTTGGAACCTAACGAAATAGGTCTGATCCTTGGAGTACAAAGGGCTAATCCGTTCGGATTTGACGGCGTTGACAGTTGGGTAGAATACGTTAGGATAACCAACAGAACCTATACCACGCCTAATGTTGAAGAGACTTTGAAGCACAGAAATCGTCCGATCGGGTATTTCCTTGGGAATGATTTCGATAGCTTGGAGTTAGGAGCATCATCGTGGATAAAAGAAGGGCTGAAAATATCGCTGAATCTTACTCTCCGGAGAGATGGAGAAGGAGGGATCGATGTTCCCTTTTCAACCCCATGGCGTGACGGAACCTTTGAAGATGGTTATTCAGAACCGTTTCCGACAGGAGTTGTACAGGAATTCACTGAATTCAGATTCAGCGCCGAAAAGAGTTTTTCAAGTAAATTCAGAGTCACATTTGATTATGAGCATGTCGCTATTGATAATTTCGGGCATTTGAAAGATAATTCCGAAAACGATGATAAGTTCTTTTTAAGTCTCTGGTATGATTTTAAATATTCGTTGAACCTGTAGGAGTAAAATTGAATATAGTTGTTATATGCGGCGGTTTTTCACCTGAACGGGAAGTATCTCTCGCTTCTGGCAGCGCAGTTGCTTCCGCCTTGAAAGAAGCGGGTCATGAAGTTTCGATCGCCGATCCATTGTTAGGCGGGGAACAGCAACCGCCCGATTCCGAGCAGTATAAAACTAAGCCGGGTAGAAAACCGCCCGATTTGGAGGAGACAAACCGAGCCAAAGCGATAGAGATGCTCAACTCTCCGTTCATTAAAGACGCCGAACTGGCTTTTTTAACTCTGCACGGCACTTTCGGAGAGGACGGCACGATTCAGGCATTGCTTGATTCCGTAGGACTAAAATATACGGGCTCGAATGTTCTTGCGAGCGCATTGGCAATGGACAAAGATGTATCGAAAAAACTATTCAATGAGGCAGGAATTCCTGTGCTTGAATGGACTATGGTTCGTGACGGGCAAGTATTTCACAGCAATACAGATATGGATTTTCCTATGATAGTTAAACCTAATGACCAAGGGTCGACAGTCGGGTTCACTATCGTCAATAGTTCGGACGAGCTCGATGAAGCAGCGGCAAAAGCGGCAAAGTACTCAAGCCACGTAATGGTAGAAAAATATGTTGACGGAAGGGAGCTTACGGTCACAATTCTCGACAAGCAATCTCTGCCGATAATTGAAATAAAACCAAAGAGTAAGGTATATAACTATGAAAGCAAATATACGCCCGGAACAACGGAATACATCTGCCCTGCCGACTTACCGGAGCAATTAGAGGTCGGAATTCAGCTGGCGGCGCTCAAAGCTTTCAATGCCCTTGGCTGCCGGCACTACGCGCGAGCAGATTTCCTGCTCGATTCCGACGAACAATTTTATTGCCTCGAACTGAACACGCTACCGGGTATGACCGAAACAAGCCTCGTACCAAAAGCTGCAAAAGCCGTTGGCATGAGCTTTCAAGATTTAGTTGAGAAAATAGTCGAGTTGGCTAGCTGATTTTAAATAACTTGACAGTTTGCCGGACGATTTCTTAAATTAAGCCTCGGCTTTACCTAAATACAATAATAACAACGCAATACGACTATATTTCAATAACCCGAAAAACGAGGAGGTTCTACATGGACACTAAAAAAATGGTTATGGCTTGGTTCAGTGGTTTTTTGGTAATGTTTATAATAGGCGGAATCTGGCATAACTTTGTAATGCTGGACTATAACGCAGCTGCTTATGCCGACATAAACCTCCCGGAAGAAGAATTTTCGCTGTTATATATAATTATAGGTTATCTGATTTTTTCTTTCATGATGGCATACATGTATCCTATGGGAGTGGGTGGTGGTACAGCGCTGAATGAGGGAATGAAATTTGGCGCAATGATGGGTATTTTTATGGCAATTCCGAGAGCATTTATTTTAGCAGGAGCTTATAAAATGCCATTGGACGCTAATCTTTATGATGCGTTATATCATGTAGTAGAATTGGCAATCGGTGGAATCGTGATAGCTAAAATTTACGGTTCAGGTGGAGGAGACGAGACTTCAGCGGAAACCGAATCAGAATAAGAATTTATAAAATAAATTATATAGTTGAGGGCGGTAAATATACCGCCCTTTTGCTATATTATGAGAACTGACAAGAAAGATAAAAGTGTAAGACAAGAAGGTATTATCAGAAAAATAATTTTAATAATGACCGTGATAATCAGTGCTGCATCAATGTCTACTATAACCATGGCAAAAGTTGACGAGAAATCTAAGAATTCCGGGAGATATAAACTAACTAACAGAACAATGAATTATAAAGCCTTCAATTACACCTGGAAATGGGATGGTAGAAAGTGGGGCACAACATTAGTTCCCGGTATTTATAAGTCTTATTCGAGTATCAATGCCGATCTCGACAAAGAAGAGGAAGTGATTCTTTGGGAGGAGGACGAATTCGGACTATACCGGGATCTGGTGAAAAGATCTCTCCCTCCGGGCTTTTTTCTAATTGAAATTACCGGCTATCCGGTTGCATCATTTTCTGCATGGATGGAGGAAAACCATATAAATTCGTATCAGAATTTTAACATAGGCGAGGATTTTAATTTATTGAGGAGTCTCGGCGCAGGGATTCAGGAGCCTTGGTCGATGAGTCTGTTCTTGGGGCATAGGGGACCGTTCTGGGACTTGAATGAAAATGATGAACTTTTCATCGCAGCGACAGGAGTAAGCGGGCTGGTGCTTACAGGTGGATTATATCAATTATTTGAGAATAGTTTTGTCGAGTCAAATTGGTTTCGGGCGGAGTGGAAAGTCAAAGGCAGTGGTGGTTACGGCAAGAAAAAACGGAGCTGGGACCTCAAAACAGGATATCGATGGTATGGAATATCTGGAATCTCCAATACTGCGACACTTGTTCTAAAAAGAACGAAAACCCAAAAGTCAAAAGTAGATTGGAGGATCTTTCACAATAGCAGCACTTCGTTAGAATTGGAGCTTCCAACTTCAGAGATCGAAGACGGGTTTTCAAGAATACATTTTTTGTATGGCAAATATTTTCCCATCAGAGGAAAACTGGGCGGCTTGAAACTCGGTGTAATCTACGAAAACAGAAGAGAGTATGACCCCCTTCTAAAAGAATTTTCACGAGAAAAAACACGGCAATTCGAATTTATTATTAAGCCTCTATTATTATTTTGAAGAAGAATGATTACGTTACGTTCCACTTGTAAACGATTCGGGTGATTCATATCTTTCAGTGCTCCGGATATTAGACGTGCATAATTATACTTTAAATTTTTTTGGTAATGGGAAAAACAGACTTAGGAGTTAGAATGAGATTTACAGATTTTAACGCTTCAAAAAATGTTTTATTAGTTTTATCAATGCTCTTCTTGATTTCATGCACTGATACGAGTGTTAAAAAAGATGATACCCTTATGCTCAAAAACAGAAATGAAGAGCTGAACAGGATTGCCGAACGGTATGTAAAGCTAATGTTAGGAATGGATACGCATGAACGAGGATATGTAGACGCTTATTACGGTGATCCTGCCGTAAAGGAAGAGGTAGAGCTATCCGGTGTCACCCTTGCTGAATTAAAATTGGAGGCGGAAGATCTATTATCAGTTGTAAATAGGATAGATATGTCCGGTGAAGAGGAGATTCTGCTGCTCAGGAAGCAGTATTTATCAAAACAGATCGAATCGGTTAGCGCTCGAATCGATATGGTAGAGGGTGTTAATTTTTCATTCGACGAGGAAGCGAAGCTCATATTCGATGCGGACCCTCCTAATTTACCCGACAGTTTTTTTGAAAAGATAATAGAAGAACTCGACGAGCTGTTACCGGGAGAAGGAACCGTCTCGGAACGGTTAAACAGATTTAAGGAAGATTTTATAGTTCCGGACGAGAAGGTGGATGCCGTTTTTGAGGAAGCAATAAGGGAGGCGAGAAAAAGGACTCAAAAACACATCCAATTACCGGAAAACGAAAAATTCGAATTGGAATATGTAACGGGAAAACCGTGGACGGGATACAATTGGTATAAGGGAAACAGCCACAGCCTTATTCAGTTGAATCGCGATATTCCCCTAACAATAGACAGGGTGGTAGATGTAGCTAGTCACGAAGGATATCCGGGACACCATGTTTACAACGTTTTATTGGAAAACAGATTGGCTAAGGGAAGAGGATGGCTGGAATTCACTATAAATCCGCTATACAGTTCTCAATCTATGATCTCTGAGGGAACCGCAAATTTCGGTATTGAAGTCGCTTTTCCCGGGGAGGAAAGAATCAGATATGAAAGAGAAGTTCTATTTCCCCTTGCCGGGCTTGATTCTACGAGGGTAGAGGAATACTATAAAGTTTTTGAACTTACGGAAAAGCTGGATTATGTTCAAAACGAGATAGCAAGAGGGTATTTGAACGGCGATCTTGATAGGGTTCAAGCTGAAGAAAAATTTGTTAGGCTGCGATTATATACACCACAGAGAGCCGCTCAAAGAGTGCGGTTTATCGATCAATACAGAGCCTACGTGATCAACTATAATTTAGGAAAAGACCTTGTGAAAGAATACATAGAGTCGCGAGGCGGGACTTCTGATAATCCTGAAAAGAGGTGGAAGGAGTTTGAGGCATTGCTCTCCTCTCCGAGGCTTCCATCAAGTTTAAAATAAATAGAATAATTTACAGGAGATATGAAAATTGATAAAGAAATCAGTGATTTTACCGGCTATGATATTCCTTATATCCGGATGCTCAAACACAAAAGAAGTTGCTAATATCGTAAAGGAAAAGCCGGCAACCTATGAATACACCGAAGACCCGCATTCGTTCTCAAGACCGTGGGAAGTCGCTCTGACTCATCTGTCGCTTGACCTCACTGTGGATTTTGAAAAGAAGACGCTTGAGGGGAAAGTTAGCCTGAAAATAAAAACATCCGGTGATGTAAGAAAACTGTATCTCGATACAGGCGATCTAAGTATCAGTAGTATCACGCTCGGGACTATAGAAACACCTACCGAATTCAGACTGAGTGAAAAGGTAGAGCTGTTAGGGCAGGCGCTTATCATAGATATTCTGCCAAGAACAAGCATAGTAAACATCTATTATTCGACCTCTCCCAAATCAGGCGCGCTCGATTGGGTAAGTCCGGTTCAGACAGCCGGAGGGAAGCATCCGTTTTTATACACGCAATCACAACCGATATTTGCCCGCACGTGGATACCGCTGCAAGATACGCCCGGAGTTAGATTCACATACGACGCTAAAATTAAAGTACCGCCGGAACTGATGGCTGTTATGAGCGCTGAAAATCCTATTGAGAAAAACGCGGAAGGAGTATACAATTTCAATATGCCGCAGGCTATTCCCTCATATCTGCTTGCGTTAGCGGTGGGAAATATTGAATTCAGAGCCACCGGACCGCGGACAGGCGTTTATGCAGAGCCTGAGCTTGTGGAGGCGGCTGCGTATGAATTCGGGGAGACAGAGGCGATGATAGTCAGCGCGGAAAAGATATACGGACCTTATAGGTGGGGACGCTATGATGTTATAGTTTTACCTCCGAGTTTTCCGTGGGGTGGAATGGAAAATCCACGACTGACATTTCTTACTCCGACGGTTTTGGTGGGAGACCGTTCGTTGGTTGCCCTAATAGCTCATGAGCTCGCGCATTCCTGGTCGGGAAATCTCGTTACCAATGCCGATTGGAACGACATTTGGCTAAATGAGGGCTTTACCACTTATATCGAAAGCAGGATCATGGAAGATGTTTACGGGGTCGAGTATGAGCAGATGCTTGCTGTCCTCGATAAAGAATCTCTGAGAAGAGAGGTAGAAAATTTAGGGGCAGATAATCCGGCTACGAAATTGAAGGTAGACTTGGCAGGCGGTGATCCTGATGATGGTTTTACAAATATTCCATATCAGAAAGGACGTTTCTTGCTGACCGCTATCGAAAGAGCCGTTGGAAGAGAGAAGTGGGATAATTTTTTACGGAATTATTTCGACCAAAATGCATTTAAAAATATGACAACAGAGCGATTTTTAGAGCATTTAAATTCTGAATTGTTGGCAGACGATCAGCAGTTAAGCGATAGTTTGAATGTTGCCGAATGGGTATATGGAGTCGGATTGCCCGATAACTTCCCGAAAGTGAGCTCCGATTTACTCACAAAAGTGTCGGAAAGTGCGTCGGTTTGGGCGAACGGAGGTCCAATCTCAGAGATCGAGACAGGCGAATGGACAACGCATCATTGGCTTCAATTTCTAAGAGAGATTCCGAGAGATGCAAGCCGGGAACAAATGGATGAGTTGAACTCTGCATTCGCGCTCAATGAATCCAACAATCCTGAGATTCTCGTAGAGTGGCTCCTGTTATCCATAGAAAGTGGATATGAACCGTCGTATCCTGCATTGGAAAAGTTTCTTACGAAAGTCGGTAGGCGAAAGTTTCTAAGAAATCTCTATAAAAAATTAGCAGAAACCCCTGAAGGTCTTGAATGGGGCAGAGAAATTTATGACAAGGTAAAGTTTAAATATCATTACTCGACCAATCTCAGTTTAGACAAGATTTTATATCAGGAAAAGATGTGAATTATTTCATCATGGAGCAATTATGGTCAATCTGAATAAAAGAACTGTTTACACAACGGTTGCCGCAATAGCGCTGATTGCATTAGTATCGTTGATATTTTATGGCACCCTGAAAGACGAAGGAAGGGTGACATATTCTATGATAGAGAACGCCGCAGCTCTGATCGGGTTGGAGTTCACGCGGGCAGAAAAAGATTCAATGCTCGGGGATCTTAATGACCTACTGAACAGCTATGATTCGCTACGTGCAATTGAGATGCCGAACTCACTCACCCCCGCAATCGTTTTCAATCCGATACTGCCGGGAATGGAATTTGAGAACAAGACCAACGGATTTAGTCACAACCGTCCAACTAACATCGTAAGACCTGAAAATCTTGAAGATGTAGCATTTTGGCCCATAACAAAGTTAGCGGAACTGATCAGAACGCAAAAAGTCTCCTCTGTTGAACTGACTAATATGTATCTTGACAGGCTGAGAAAATATGGTCCCGTTTTGGAGTGTGTGATCACTTTGACAGATGAGTTAGCGCTGGAGCAGGCGAAGCGGGCGGATGAGGAAATTGCCGCAGGAAATTATAAAGGACTTCTTCACGGGATTCCATGGGGCGCTAAAGACCTGCTTGCCACAAAGGGTATAAAAACTACTTGGGGAAGCGTGCCGTTTAAAGAACAGGTCTTTGACTATGATGCGGCAGTGGTCAAAAAGTTGGAAGAAGCCGGGGCTGTTCTTGTTGCAAAACTAACGCTCGGAGCTCTTGCGTGGGGAGATGTGTGGTATGGCGGAAAGACGAAAAATCCGTGGAATCTTGATGAAGGTTCAAGCGGTTCTTCGGCAGGTCCGGGCGCGGCTACAGCGGCAGGGCTTGTTGGATTTACCATCGGTTCGGAAACTTGGGGCTCTATCATCTCTCCTTCTACGCGAACCGGGACAACAGGATTAAGGCCTACATTCGGAAGAGTCAGCAGAAAGGGGGCAATGGCTCTATCGTGGACTATGGATAAACTCGGACCGATGACCCGCTCTGTAACTGATGCCGCTATCGTATTTAATGCAATTTATGGCCCGGACGGAGAAGATTTAACGGTTGTAGATAAACCTTTTAATTACAATGAAGATATTGATTTAAGCACTCTGAAAATAGGCTATCTGAAAGCCGAATTTGATAAGGAAAGAGACCAAAAAGCTATCGACGACGAGGTTTTAGATGTTTTATGGGCGCTCGGCGCCGAGCTGGTGCCGATAGAGTTTCCTGATTTTCCGGTCTATGACATCGCTTTTATACTGAGCGCGGAGGCAGCAGCAGGATTTGATAAATTGACCCGTTCAGGCGATGATGACAAATTGGTTCGTCAGAAAAAGCAGGCGTGGCCAAATGTATTCAGGCAGGCAAGGTTGATACCCGCGGTGGAATATATCAATGCAAATAGGGCGAGAACACTTTTGATGATGGAGATGGAAACCTTGTTCAAGAGCGTTGACGTATTCGTAGCCCCCACATTCGGAAGTGGGGATCTACTCGCAACGAATCTGACTGGTCACCCTGCAGTAGTGCTGCCAAACGGTTTCAGGGAAAACGGTACACCTACAAGTATCACATTTACGGGAAAACTTTATGATGAAGGCAAACTGCTCGCAATAGCCGGCGCATATCAGAATGCAACTGATTTCCATTTGAGATATCCAGTGCTGCCGGAAAAATAATCAATTAACTCAATAAGGATCGATTCTATGAAAACAGGGATAATATCAATGTTTTAAATAGCAATTGTATCAATCGGGTGTTCAGCAGGAGAGAATATAATGACAGATAAAGCAGATAAAAAAACACTTCAGCCGCCGATTGCCGAAAAGATACCAAAAATTGAAACTTTGCACGGATCTGAAAGGGTGGATAATTATTATTGGCTTAAGGATAAAAAAAATCCTAAAGTAATAGATTATTTAGAGGCGGAAAACGATTACACAAAATCGATGACGGCGCACACCAAGGAGTTACAGGAAACAGTGTATAAAGAGATGGTGGGAAGGATAAAAGAAACAGACCTTTCCGTCCCGGAAAAAAGGGGAGATTATTTTTATTACAGTCGCACGGAAGAAGGGAAACAATATCCTATCTACGCGCGGAAAAAGGGAACGTTGGACGCTGAAGAAGAGGTTTTGCTCGACCAGAATAAGCTTGCCGAAGGATACGATTTTTTCAAAATAGGGACCTTTGAAGTAAGCCCGGATCATAATCTGGTTGCTGTAACAATTGACAGCAGTGGAGCAGAACGGTATCTGCTTCGTATAAAAAACCTGGAAACCGGAGAGTTTTATCCCGATGAAGTTAAAAATATCGGTGGATATTCAATTGAATGGGGCAACGACAATAAAACTCTCTTTTATAATACTTTAGATGAGGCGCATCGACCGGATAAGGTCTTCAGACATCTTCTTGGAACTGACGCCGAATCGGACGAATTGGTGTTTCATGAGAGCGATGAGCAATATTTTTTGCGTCCGGGCAAAACCAAAGACGAGAAGTTTCTTCTCCTCTCCTCCGGCAGCGCCACGACAACAGAGGTCCGTTATCTTTCCGCGGATGAGCCTGAGGGCGAATTCAAGATTTTCCATCCACGCCAACACATGATGGAATACTATATTTATCATCATGCGGACAAATTTTATGTAGTGACGAATGACGAGGCTTTAAACTTTAAACTGATGGAAGTTTCTGACAAAAATCCCGGTAAGGACAACTGGAAAGAGGTTTTGCCGCATCGCGAGGAAGTGAAAATCGATTACGTCGATATGTTCAGCAGTCATATGGCGGTTTATGAGCGTAAGGGCGGATTAAAACAGATTCGTGTAGTGGATATGAATAGCGGCGCGCACCATTATGTTGAATTTCCTGAACCGGTATATACTTTTCGTGCGAGGGGAAACAGAGAGTTTAATAAAAAAGAACTCAGGTTCAGTTATTCTTCAATGATCACACCGAGAAGCGTGTTTGATTATGATATGGGAACTAAGGAACAAACGCTTCTGAAAGAATATGAGGTACTTGGCGGTTATGATAAAAAGGATTACTCAACACGTCGTATCTTCGCCACCGCTGCCGACGGGAAAAGCATCCCGATCTCGATTGTATACCGGAACGATTATGTCAGAGATGGAAGCCGTCCGGCGCTGTTATACGGATACGGTTCGTATGGGTCAAGCAGAGATCCATCATTTGATTCAAAGATATTGTCATTGTTAGACAGAGGTTTTGTGTATGCCGTTGCGCACGTTCGTGGCGGCGGGGAGATGGGAAGAGCCTGGTATGAAGACGGAAAATTGAAAAATAAGATTAATACTTTTACTGACTTCATCACCTGTGCGGAATATTTGATAAGTGAAAAATATACGAATAAGGACAAATTGGTTATCTATGGAGGAAGCGCAGGTGGGTTGTTGATGGGAGCCGTTACCAACATGAAGCCGGATTTGTTTGAGCTTGTGATCGCAAGCGTACCGTTTGTTGACGTGATAAATACAATGTTGGATGAGACGATTCCGCTTACGGCAATCGAGTGGGAAGAATGGGGTAATCCGAAAGTGAAAGAAGATTACGAATACATGGTAAGGTATTCCCCGTATGATAATGTGGTCAAAAAAGATTATCCGAATATGTTTATCAAAGCGGGATTGAATGATCCGAGAGTCGGTTATTGGGAGCCTACAAAATGGACAGCGAAGTTGAGAGACCTTAAGACCGATGATAACTTGTTGCTGCTTGATACGAAGATGGGAGCGGGTCATATGGGAGCTTCGGGTCGATACGATTATCTAAAAGAAAAGGCATTTGAGTATGCAATTATTTTTAGTGTCTTGGGTATATCAAAATAGTTTAAGTGCAAACTAATAATATGTACGAATTTTGTGCTTATCATACTATATACAGAGTTTAAGAAATCATAAATCAAGATTTTGTGCCCGGCATTTATGCTAACAAAGCAAGTTTTTGAAAAAAGCATCATAGATCTGATGAAGAAAGGTTGTCAAACAGGTGTAGATTAAGGAGAGATATTGGTTTAAGAATAAACTAATATTTTATTCAATTTATGTTCATTTAGCACAATATATGTAAATTAATAATTTAAATTAAATGTATATAGATATATTAGAAGGCTTTTATCCGAAGGAAAATCTTAGTTGGTACTCTATAGCTTGATATTGATGCAAAAACGGTATAAGTATTTAAATAACAAAGGGTGTTTTAAGTCTAAACTAATATCGAGCTCTTTTTGATGAAAATGATCAAGAAAATTTATATCG
The DNA here is from genome assembly GCA_004402895.1 of Fidelibacterota bacterium MT.SAG.3. Lineage (GTDB taxonomy): Bacteria > Fidelibacterota > SORT01 > SORT01 > SORT01 > SORT01. The sequence goes on from SORT01000022.1 coordinate 24,875, forward strand.
TCCGTGTCGCCATTCTGATTATTCCGGTTTTAGGTTGGTTTTATTACGATTATTTTTTCCTCTCTTCAAACGATCTACCAAGTCAAAATAAATCTCCACTCGCATCGGAATATTTGAATATGGCTCCCGAAGTAAAATTTGTAGGAGACGAGGCTTGCTCAGATTGAAACAACAATTAAAAAATTCAACTAACGATCAAGTTAATTTTCTTGGGCTTGTATAAATAGTTGCGGTGTTCTAATTTAGTTTTATGACTTTGAAGCTATATAATACGCTCTCCAAAAAGAAAGAAGATTTTGTTCCGCTTCAGGGGAAAGAGGTAAAGATGTATGCCTGCGGACCAACTGTTTATAGTTATCCGCATATCGGTAATTATCGAGCGTATGTCTTCGAGGATCTTCTGCGTAGGTATTTGGAATACAAGGGTAATAAGGTGACGCTTGTAATGAATATAACTGATGTCGATGACAAGACCATAAAAGCATCCGGTGGAGACAAGAGCAAACTCACCTCAATTACACGGAGATATGAAAAAGCGTTTAAGAAGGGTCTGTCCATTTTAAATATAAAAAGCGCAGATGAATATCCAAGAGCAACGGAAACAATCGATGAGATGGTCGAATTGATAGAAACTCTCCTCGAGAAAGAGTATGCGTATAAGACGGACGACGGTTCTGTGTATTTTTCGATAGAAAAGTACTCCAAATACGGAAGAGATAATCTTGTGCAGCTAGATCCTAAATCGATGAGAGCCGGCGAGCGGATATCCGAAGATGAATACGATAAAGAGGGTATCAGGGATTTTGTTCTCTGGAAGGCGTGGAAAGAAGAGGACGGAGATATCTTCTGGGAAACTTCATTAGGCAAGGGTCGTCCCGGATGGCACATCGAGTGTTCGGCAATGTCGATGAAATACCTCGGTGAGGAGCTCGATATTCATTGCGGCGGGGTTGATAATATTTTCCCTCATCATGAAAACGAAATAGCGCAAAGTGAAGCGGCGTCTGGTAAAAAATTCGTCAAGCAGTGGATGCACTGCGCTCACCTGATATATGAAGGCGAGAAGATGTCTAAATCGCTTGGAAATATCATATTATTGGAAGATCTAACAAAGAAGTATTCACCTGAGGCGATACGGTTAGCTCTTCTTTCAACTCACTACCGCTCACAGCTTGACCTAACAGATAAAAAACTAAAAGAGGCTGAAGGGAACATTCAAAAAATTACTGCCTTTAGGCAAAGAATGAAAAGAATCAGAGGGAAGGGAAGATTTGATGATGTAAAACTTAGTGCAACGAGCTCTGTAAATTTGAGCGCTGGGAGATCCATAAAATTCCAACCCGATTTTGAGGAAGCTTTAGATGATGACCTGAACATTTCAGAAGCCCTGTCAGCTCTTTACAGGACTATGCGGGAAGCAAATATTCTAAGTGACGAGAATGATATTGGGAAAGATGAAGCAGTCCAATATGTTCATCAGTTGGACGAATTCGATAAAATGTTAGGAATATTACCGGAAAAAGAAGCAGAAATAGATGAATCGGTCTATGAAAAGATAAAAGAGAGGGAGGATGCCCGTTTAGCCGAGGATTGGGCATTATCAGATAAAATTAGAGATGAATTGTTTGAAATGGGGTATAATTTAGAAGATACTCCACATGGTACAATTCCAAAGAGAAAGAAATAGTCACAACCAAAACCGCTTGATTTTAGTGCGGTCTGAGGATATATTAGGCTGGTAAAATTGGATTTAATGACTATATCAATAGCTGAAAATGTCGCCCGTGTGTTCGAAAGGGTACACGTTGCGGAGTTGGAGAATGGAAGGCGAGAAGGGGAGGTCAGTGTCGTTGGAATTTCTAAGACATTTGACGCGCAAGCAATAATAGATGCCGTTAGCGCAGGTATCACCGATATAGGAGAAAATCGAATTCAGGAAGCTGAAATGAAGTTCCCCAATACCATCGGCGGATTTAAAAAGCATATGGTAGGACATTTACAATCGAATAAGATCAACAAGGCGCTGCGGTTATTCGATATCATACATTCGGTTGACAGCCTGAAACTCGCGAAAAAAATAGCTTCTTCCGGTGGAAACGGTAAGGAGTTTCTACTTGAGGTGAATACATCCGGTGAAGAATCCAAATTCGGGATAAAACCGGCAGAAACGTTGGATATGTTAAGCGAAATAACCGGGGCTACAGGAATGACCCTGAGTGGACTTATGACGGTAGGTCCGAGGTCAACGGATGAAGGTAAAATTAGAAGCGCTTTCCGAAAATTGAAATCGCTATACGACGACGCGTCAGCCTTAAATATAGAAGGCATTGATATGAAATATCTTTCGATGGGTATGACGAATGATTTTGAAATAGCCATTGAAGAAGGATCTAACATGGTTAGAATTGGGCGGGCAATATTTGGTGAACGTTCTATAGGGAGGATCGATTGGTAATCATCGGAAATTTATTAGTTGCGTTGGGGAAGATTCTTAATCTTTTGATTAGTATCGGATATATACTTTTCTTGGCAAGGGCAGTGATCTCGTGGGTCGAAGTGGACAGAGACAATCAGTTTGTTATTAAGCTGCATAACCTTACGGAGCCTGTCCTGGATCCAATAAGAAAATATATGCCGGCAGGAACCATCGATTTTTCTCCAATGGCGGTATTGCTAATGCTATATTTCGCTGATATATTTGTAGTTGAAAGTCTTCTGGATATCGGATTCAGACTTAAATAAGCAGGAGGTAACGTTTGAAACTTACACCTATAGACATACGAAAATGGGAATTTAAAAAAGGAGTAAGAGGATACGATAAATACGAAGTTCAGGCATTCCTTGAGCTTGCTTCGGAGGAATTTGAAAAACTTCAGCAGGAACGACGAGAGTTTGAACAGAAAAGTAAGCGGCTTGAAAAAGAGATCGAAGAATACAGGCGGGTTGAAAAAAGTCTTCAAGAGACTTTGATAAGCGCTAAGGAGACTACAGAGAAATCTATGCAAAATTCGAGGAAGGAAGCGGAGCTGATAGTGGGAGACGCAGAGCTGCACGCAGATAAAATAATGGACTCAGCCCGTAAAAAAGCCTCAAAGATCGAGGACGAGATAACTCGATTGACGGTATTGAGGGATTCATTCGCTGTTAAATTGAAAGGTATGTTGAATTCTCAAATTGAGTTGTTGGAATTGTTCGAAGATGTTAATAAAGATGAGGATGAAAACAAAGTCAAAGAAGAAGTTATTGCCGTGGATAAATCTGACCCCGAACCTGTCATAGTTGAGCCGGTGAATGAAAATGCTCACGAATCTGATTCTGAGGAGCAATCTCCTTCAGCAAATATGATGGATGATTTCTTGAAAGAAAAGAGCGAATCGAATGGACCTCTATGAAAGGTTCAAGACCGCAGCAAATGAAATACAACAAAAAAATCCGGTAATTAGCAGTAGAGCATTCGTTCTCAGCAGTAAGATACAGCCCTTTCTAAGATTTAATTCAGAAAAATTAACTTTATATTCATCTCTATCGGGATTAGAAGATATGGGATTTATCGGGGGCGGTTTCTATTCTGATAATGGTGTAATAATGGTAACGCCCCCGCTATTTGAGGAGGATTCAACGGTTGATGTTCGGTTGTGTGCGACCGGAGTGAGAATTCTGCAAATACTTGAAATAACGGAAGTTTTTGCTTTCGGAATCGGAAAGTCTCTCCAAAAAAATGATAATGGAGAATTGATGTTTTGGGCTAAGGATCATATTAATCTATCGGCGGTCAATCCACTTGTCGGGGCAAATATTGATGAGTTCGGAGCTAGATTTCCCGATATGTCCTCAGTTTATGACGAAGATCTGACATCAATAGGAAAAACGGAGTCTGAAAAAGCGGGGTTTAAGGTTGTAAACGGCATTTGGGCAGCGTTTGACAGCGAGCGCAAACGATTGGATGAATTCTCTGAGGAGCTGATCAAAAATTCAGTTCAATATTTTTGTGATGAACTGATAAGCGAGTCAATCGCCGCAGCTCACGGAAAACTCAAATTAAGCCTTTCCCTATTAGTTAATCCTTCGGAAGATGCGGCTGAAAAACTAATCAGATTGTTTAGGCAACTAATTCCCGAGAGCAATTAGCTTGATATTTTCGATACAAATAAGTAATTTTTAAGCTTAAATAATCATCGGAGTCGATAATGGCGTATTCTATAAGCAGCATGAACAAAGTTATTCTCATAGGCAGACTCGGGGCGGATCCGGAACTTAAATATACTCCAAACG